>CAZSDE010000337.1:0-4453 GCA_964605435.1 uncultured Akkermansia sp. | reverse complement strand
GTTCCTGGTGGTCGGGGGAGTGGGCGGCGGCCGTGGCGGCTCTTGCGTGGCGGGAGGCTTCGGTGGCGTCCGGGGGGGAAGCGGCGAGGCAGAGTTCGGTGAGGGCGGCGAGGGCTTCGAAGTGGCGCGGGTGGTTCGGGGCGGTGGCGAGGAAGGCTTCGAGGGATTCGCGGGCACCGGGCTGGTCTGTGGCGGCGAGGTAGAGAGCGCGTTCGAGGGCGAAGTCCGTGGCGGCCGTGCGGGCGGCGGGCGTATTGAGCGAACTGAGGAGGTCGAGTGGGCTGGCTGGGTTGAGGGCGCCGGTGCGGAGTTCGGCGATGGCGGCATTCCATGCGGCGGCGGCCTGGGCATCGGCTTCCGGGGCATTGCGTGCGGCGGAGGAGAAGGCGGCGGCGGCCTTTTTGAAGTCATTTTCCTCGTAGGCGGTGACTCCCTTGAGCCATGCGCACCATGCGCGCAGGACGGGGGTGGCGGCGAGGGATTCGAGGGTGGTGAGCGTGCGGGCGGCGGCGGCGCGGTCACCGGCGGCGAGGGCTGCCTTGGCTTCCTTGAGAGTGAGGAAGGGGAGGAGTTCGCTGCCCTGGTTGGAGGAAGTCAGTTCGCGGCAGATGGCGAGGGCCTCGGCTGGTTTACCGGCGGTTTCGAGGGCTTCCGCCTGGGCGAGTCGGGCCAGCGCGCGGAGGTCCGGTTGGTCCGAGGCGGCCCAGCTGCGGAGGAAGCTATCCGCTTCCTCGCGCGGTGGCTGGTTGAGGCGGGAGAATTCGTCGAAGGCCGCGGCGAGGAGGGATCGGTCTGGTGCCGGGGAGAGGCCGATGAGTTTTTCGAGGGTGGCGAGTGCGGCGTCCTGCTGATTGGTGGCGGCGAGGGCGCGGGCCATGCCGAGGGCGGCGGCGTGCTGGAATTTCTGCGGGGCTCCGCCGGTGGGGGAGGTGAGGGGTTCCAGGAGGGCGAGGGCGTCTTCCGGTTTACCGAGGGCAAGGGCGATGCGGCCCTTGAGGTAGCGGACGTGGGGCAGGAGGGCGGCGGGCGGGTCCGTCAGTGGTTCGAGGAGGGCGGCGGCTTCCGATGGGTGGTTGGCGAGGAACTGGAATTCGGCTGACCAGAGGCGGGCCCGGCTGGCGGTGGCTGGCTGGTCTGAAGAGAGAAAAGGGGCTAGGGTGGTGAGGGCGCGGGCGTGGTCGCCGGCTGCTGCCATGATGGAGGCCCGGCTGAAGGCAGCTTCCGTGGCGAAGGGAAAATCCTTTCCGCTGGTGGGATCCGGGAGGGCCGAGAAGGCAGCGAGGGCGTCGTTCCAGCGACCGAGTCCGGCGAGGGCAGAGGCCTTCCAGAAGGTGGCTTCCGGGAGGCTGGCGAGGTCGCGGTGGGCGGCTTCGCGGATGGCGTCCGCGTGTTTGCCCGAGCGCACGAGGGCCTCGCAGAGGAGGAGTCGGGCGGTTGGCTGCGGGTTGCGGGTGGCGGCGGGGGTGGCGAGGAGTTTCTGGAGCCGGGCGGCGGCAACGTCTGGGAGTTTGTCGCGGATGGCCTGGGCGGCGGGACGGGTATCGAGGGCGGCGGATGCTGGTTTTGGCTGACTGGACGTGCGGTTCTGGGGGTGGGCCGACAGCGGCAGCAGAGCCGCAGCGGCGGCGAGCCACGCAGTTGCTCCGGGGAAGAGAACGTGCCCGTGACGATTGCGGGGAGCGGCGGTTGGCAGGGGGCAGGAACGGGTGAGGTGGGCGGTGGGGTGGGGGCCAGCGCGGCGCATCGTTCCTTCCCTGGGGGCGCGGCGGGGTGACCGCGGGATGGGGTGGTCAGAGCGATTCGTCCGTGACGGCTCCTTCCGAGGCGGTGGAGACGAGTCGGGCGAACTTGGCGAGGACGCCGCGGGTGTAGCGTGGTTTCGGCTGTTTCCAGCGGGCGAGCCGGTCCTTGATTTCCTTTGCGGGGATATCGAGGGAGATGGTGCGTTTGACGGCGTCGATGGTGATGGGGTCGCCATTGCGGACGATGGCGATGGGACCGCCTGAGAAGGCTTCCGGGGTGATGTGGCCGACGACGAAGCCGTGGCTGCCGCCGCTGAAGCGGCCATCGGTGATGAGAGCGACTTCCTTGCCGAGGCCCATGCCCATGACCGCCGAGGTGGGGCCGAGCATTTCGCGCATGCCGGGGCCGCCTTTGGGGCCTTCCATGCGGATCACGATGACATCGCCGGCCTTGATTTTCCGGTTGGTGATGGCCTGCATGGCGGCTTCTTCGCTATCGAAGACGCGGGCTTTGCCTGAGAAGCGGTTGCCTTCCTTGCCGCTGATTTTGCCGACGGCTCCTCCGGGGGCGAGATTTCCGTAGAGGATGGCGAGGTGGCCTTCCTTCTTGATGGGATTGGAGAGTGGGCGGATGACGTCCTGGCCTTTCGGGTAGGGTTTCACCTTCGCGAGGTTCTGGGCCAGCGTTTTGCCGGTCACCGTCATGACATTGCCCTCGAGGAGTTTGGCATCGAGCAGCATTTTCATGAGTGGGAGGGTGCCGCCGATGCGGACGAGTTCCCACATGACGTATTTGCCGCTGGGTTTGAGGTCGGCGAGGACCGGGGTGCGGGCACCGATTTTCTGGAAGTCGTCGATGGAGAGTTTGACGCCGGCAGCCTTGGCCATGGCGGGGAGGTGGAGGACCGCGTTGGTGCTGCCGCCGAGGGCTGTGATGACCGTGATGGCGTTGAGGAAGGCTTCACGGCAGAGGATATCCGACGGGCGGATGCCGCGTTGGAGGAGGTGCATGACGGCGGCACCTGCGTCGAAGCAATCCATCATTTTCTCGTCGCTCACGGCTGCCTGGGCCGAGGAATTGGGCAGCGAGAGGCCGAGGGCTTCGATGGCACTGGCCATCGTATTGGCCGTGTACATGCCGCCGCAGGAACCGGGGCCGGGGATGGAGCACTGTTCGATGTCAGCGAGGGTGTCGTCCGAGATTTTGCCGCTGGCGTGCTGGCCGACGGCTTCGAAGACGCTGACGATGTCGACGTCGCGGCCGTCGTGGCAGCCTGGTTTGATGGTGCCGCCGTAGACGAAGACGGAGGGTCGGTTGAGGCGGGCCATCGCCATGACGCAGGCAGGCATGTTCTTGTCGCAGCCGCCGATGGTGACGAGGCCGTCGAACATTTCGCAGCCGGCGACGGTTTCGATGGAATCGGCGATGACTTCGCGGGAAACGAGGCTGTATTTCATGCCTTCGGTGCCCATGCTGATGCCGTCAGAGATGGTGATGGTATTGAAGATGACGCTTTTGCCGCCGGCTGCGTCGACGCCCTTGGCTGATTCGAGGGCGAGTTTATCGATGTGGTGGCGATGCCGACCTGGCTTTTGCGGAAGTCGGAGCGCTGGAAGCCGACGGCGTGGAGCATGGCGCGGCTGGCGGCGCGTTCCGGGCCATCGACGAGCTGGCTTGAGAAGGCGCGGGCGGCGGGGGTGGCTGGGGCGGAAGATTTTTTCCGGGAACTCATGAACGGAGTGGAGGCTGGATCGGGGGGGATCGGAATGGTTGGCGCGGCAGGGTCAGCGGTCGCATTCGCCCATGACGAAGTCGAGGGACCCGAGGATGGCGGGAACATCGCTGACCATGTGGCCGGGGAGGATTTCCGGGACCACGGAGAGGTTGACGAAGGATGGGCTGCGGATTTTGAGGCGGTAGGGAACGCCGCCGCCTTTGCTGCAGAGGTAGAAACCGAGTTCGCCCTTGGGGTTTTCGTGGCCGAAGTAGACCTCGCCTGGGGGGGCGTCGACGCTTTGGGTAGCGACAATGAAGTGGTGGATGAGTTCCTCCATTTTCATGAGGACATTTTCCTTCTTGGGGAGGAGACCCTTGGCATCGGCGACATTGATGGGGCCGTCTGGGAGTCTGCTGATGGCCTGGCGGAGGATCTTGTGGCTCTGGCGCATTTCCTCGAGGCGGACGAGGTAGCGGTCGAAGCAGTCGCCTACGCTGCCGAGGGGGACATCGAAATCGTACTGTTCGTAGCCGAGGTAGGGATGGGCCTTGCGGAGGTCGTAATCGACGCCTGAGGCGCGGATGTTTGGACCGGTGATGCCGTAGGCGATGGCGCGGTCACGCGGGATGACGCCGATGTCCTTGGTGCGGTCGAGGAAGATTTTGTTCCGGGTGAGGAGTTGGTCGATTTCGTCGATCTGGGCTGGGAGTTCGTCGAGGAACTTCGAGAGGTTGGCTAGGAATTCAGGGGAGACGTCGCGCGTCTGGCCTCCGACGCGGGTGTAGGAGGTGGTGAAGCGGGCTCCGGTGAGTTGTTCGCAGAGGTTGTAGATCTTCTCTCGTTCGGTGAAGGTGTAGAGGAAGACGGTCATGGCACCGCAGTCCATGGCGAAGACGCCCATGCCGAGGAGGTGGGCTGAGAGGCGGGCGAGTTCGCAGCAGATGACGCGGATGGCTTGGCCGCGGGGCGGGAGTTCCCAGCCCATGAGTTTCT
>CAZSDE010000336.1:0-4784 GCA_964605435.1 uncultured Akkermansia sp. | reverse complement strand
GACCTCGCGCATGGCGGTTTCGGCCGCCTGTCGTACCGCGTCTTCGGAGACCGGACGCCGACTGCCTTCACGATCGATCCCTCCAATTCCCGGCTCACGATTGGAGCGACGCTGCGACTCACCTTTCAGGGAGTGCCCAGTGTTTCCAGTGATTCTACGACCTCGGCGGTCACCGGCACGATGACAGCGGAAGTGGCTCCCGGCACGGCTCCGTTCAGTCTCGTCCGGGTGACGGGATTCGACGGTGTCCTGCGCGATCCGGTGCGACTCAAGCTGGGCGTCGGCTGCCTGCCGCTCATCAACACCTGCCTTGGCGGGATTCAGTTCGACGCTCCGGCAGACGCACTTTCGCTGGCGCTGACCGATGCGGGTCCGGTGACGGCCGTGCGGCCCGGCGGTGCCTTCGACGCCGACGGAGCGCAGTTTGCCTTCGGTGGGGATGGCATCATCACAGGCACAGAACAGCTGGCCGAACTGCTGCCGGCCACTCCGCTGCCGCTCGAGTTTCCGCCGATTCCGATGCCCTTCAATGGACGCCTGACGGTGGCGGGAAGCGATGTGCGTCTGGAAATGCAGATCAATTTCCGCGGCACGGTGGCCATTGATGCAGCCACCAGTCTTTCCTTCAGCATCAGTGGCATCATCCGCGGGCAGGCCCCGCTGCCTCTCGCTCCGGTGGCATCATCGAATCCCGCGCTGGTGAACATCCGCGTGCGCCCGGTCAATGACGCACCGGCGGCCGTGGGCGACAGCTACCTCGTGCGGGCCGGCACTTTTCTTGATGTGACCGCCGATGGATCAGTCAGCAGCCAGCCACTGATTGCCGCCGGAGCCGTCTGGAAGTACCTGCACAATGGCACCGATCCCGGACGGTCGTGGAAGTCATGGAGCTTCTCCGATGCCGCCTGGCCCTCCGGCCCCGCCGAACTTGGCTACGGGGACAGCGGCTTGCCTGAAAACCGTCCCGAAGCGACGAATATCCGGCCCGGAGCGGCGCACCCCACCGCATGGTTCCGCCGGGAATTCAACGTCAGCGGCGTCAATGCCACCCGCAGCATCAATCTTGAGCTGCTGCGCGACGACGGAGCCGCGGTCTACCTCAATGGCTTCGAAGTGGCCCGCCAGAATCTCGCGGCGGACGCCGGACCAAACACGCTCGCTCTGTCGCGCATTCCCAACGCCGACGAAACCCGCTACTTCCCGGTCACCGTGCCGCCGGGCCTGCTCCTCGAGGGCCGAAATGTCATCGCCGTCGAAGTCCATCAGTTCTCGACCACGGATTTCTTCAGCATTTCGCCCCCTGTCATCGACCGCGCGGATCTGAGCTTCAATCTCCGCATGTCCCGCGAGCAGGGCCTCACCGGCCTGCTCGCCAATGACCGCGATGTCGATTCCAGTACGCTGACAGCCACCGTGGCCATTCCGCCGACCCGTGGTCTGCTCGATCTCAAACCCGATGGCAGCTTCAGCTACACACCGGACCCGGGGTTTTCCGGAACCGATTCCTTCGTGTACCGGATCAGCGATGGCAGCGATGCCCTGGCGGCGCTGCGGCTGGTGCCGGCTGGTGCCACATGGAAATACCTCGACGATGGCAGCGACCAGGGCACGGCATGGATTCAGCCGGGCTTTGCCGATGCCTCATGGCCCAGCGGAGCCGCGGAAATCGGCTACGGCGACGACAATACGCTCGATGACCGTCCCGAAACGACCCGGCTCAGCTACCTGCTCGGAACACCACCGGTCACCACCTACTTCCGCCGCACCTTCACGCTGCCAGTCCCGAAATCCATGATCCGTTCGCTGCGGTTGCGCCTCCTGCGAGACGACGGAGCCGCCGTCTACCTCAACGGAGTGGAAATCGTGCGCGACAATCTCAGCGCGGGAGCTGCCTTCGATGCGGGAGCCACGCTTCCAGTCGAAGGAAGCGACGAAGCCCGCTACTTCGAGTACAGCCTTCCAGCGGAAGCATTCGCCGCCCTCCGCGACGGCAGCAATGTCCTCGCCGTGGAACTCCATCAGAATCTCAATGTCAGCAATGATGCGAGCTTCGACTGCGAACTGATCGCCGAGGCCATCCCGGGTGCCCGCGTGATCCTTGACGTGCCCGCTGAAGACCTCGATGGAGATGGTCTCCCGGACGCATGGGAAAGGCAGCACGGTCTCGATTTCGCAACTCCCAACGCGGCTGCCGACAACGATGGCGACACGTTTCCCAACGCCGCAGAATACGCATGGGGTACCCACCCCGCCAACCGCAGCAGCCACCCGCGCTGCGATCCCGCCGCCGCTCCAGAAGGCCGGCTGCGCCTGCGCATTCCCTCCGCAGGCGGAAGGCTCTACCAGCTCGAAGGATCTGACGACCTCGGCACGTGGCAAAGCGAAGGCCCGGCCGCGCCGGGCACGGGCAGCGAACTCGATCTGCTCACGCCGGCCGGTTCCACCCGTCCGTTCTGGAGGGTCCGGGCCTCGCTTCCCTGAATGATCTCAGCGGAAAAACCGCACGAGTTCCGCAGGATGCGACACGACCGCGCGGGCTCCGCTGTCTTCAAGTTCCCGCACCGGACGGAATCCCCACGCCACTCCGATGGCCGGCATGCCCGCCGCCACCGCCGTCTCCATGTCCGTCCGCGTGTCTCCAATGAAGGCAATCTCGGCAGCAGGCAGTCCGAGCAGCCCCGCAATTTCAAGGGCTCCCGCCGGATCTGGCTTGCGGGGGACTTCATCGCGCTGTCCGAAGACATGACGGAAGGAATGCTCCGCCAGATGGTGCGCCACGCATTTCTCCGTGTACCGCTGCGCCTTGTTTGAGAGAATGGTCAGCGGAACGCCGTCCGTCGCCAGTGCCCGGAGCATTTCCTCGATTCCTTCATACGGCTTCGTGCGGTTCTGCCACCGGCGTTCGTAGGCGGCCTGATACAGGGAAAGGAGACGTTCGAGTCCAGCGCGGTCCTGTCGTACCCCGGGAGGCACAATGCGTTCCATGAGGACCCGCATGCCTTCGCCGACAAAAATCCGGTACGCCTCCACCGGATGCTGAGGATAACCGGCCGCCGCGAGGGCCTCGTTGGCCGAATCCGCCAGATCCTCCAGCGTATCCAGCAAGGTCCCATCCAGATCGAAAATGGCAGCACGGCATCCAGTCATGCCCGTTCATGCGCACACATGAGACCGCATGCAAGCCCACGACGCAGAAAGGGCGGGCATCTCCCGGAAGGAAATGCCCGCCCCGTCTCAGCGGTTCTCAATGAGCCGCAACTGGCTGATCAGACGATCTTGATCTCCCAGCCCTTGCGGTACTCCTTCGAAATCCATTTGTTGGCTTCCTCGCTGTTGCTGAACTTGATGTTCGGAGCATCCCAGTCGAGCGCCTTGCCCTTGCCGACGCGCAGAGCCACATTGCCAAGGAGGATGGTTTCCGTGAACGGCGCGGCATAAAGGAAGTTCGATCCCGGGCTGTCCCATGCCTTCTGACCGAGCGCGGCGGCGCGCCACTCGTTCCAGTGGTCCTGCTCGCTGCCGCCGAGCGGAAGCCGCTCGAGAAGCTGCGGCGGATTGCCGATTTCCTTGGCCTTGCTGAGGGGCAGGATCCGGGAATTGTCGCCGTAGTCACCCGACACGAGCAGGCTGGCCTTGCTGCCGACGTACACATTGCCGCTCTTCGGCAGATTCATCGGCTTGCCATCAGGCATCGCGAGCAGTTCCTTCGGAATCCGCGTGTGGGCGAGGTCGGCGGCATCGACGTCCTTGCCGTCCGCATCCTTCAGCTTGCCATCGTACCAGTACACATCAAAGGCCGGGCGGTCCTTGCCATTCGGCAGCTTGCCCGCGGCATAGCTCCACTTGATGATTGATCCCGCCGGGAACTGGTCATCGCTGTGGCCATTGATTTCGAGCACCTCGATCTTCGTGGGGAAGCCGGGGTTCATCGCCATGAAGATGCTGTCCATGGTGTGGCAGGCCATGTCGGCGAGCGCACCGCCACCGAAGTCGTAGTAGCCGCGCCACTTGAACGGATGGTACGTGTCCTTCTTGTACGGCCGCATGGGGGCCGGACCAATCCAGAGGTCCCAGTCGAGGCTTTCCGGCACGGAATCCTCACCGCTCGGGCGGGGTCCGCCCTGCGGCCAGATGGGACGGTTCGAGAAGCAGTGGATTTCCGTGACATCGCCGAGGAGTCCGCCGTTCACGAATTCATAGATGCGGCGGTTGCCGTTGTTGGCGTGGCCCTGATTGCCCATCTGGGTGGCCACCTTGAACTTCTTCGTTCCCTCGAGAACCTGACGGGCCTCCCACACGGTGTGGACGAGCGGCTTCTGCGTGTAGCAGGCCTTGCCGGCCATGAGGGCGAGCGCCGTCGGCATGAAGTGCTGATGGTCCGGGGTCGTCACGACGACCGCGTCATAGTCCTTTTCCTTGTCGAAGAGCTGGCGGAAATCCTGATAGCCCTTGGCGTCCTTCCAGTGGTTGAGGACACCGCCCCAGGCTCCCTTGTCGACTTCGGCAAAGCACGTGCAGATGTCGCCGGCTGTCTTGGCATTGTTGATCTGGGCACCGGCCTTGCCGCCGGCTGCAATGAACGCAAGGCGCAGCTTGTCACCCTTGTTCTGAGCATGGAGAATGTTGAACCCAAGCGCTCCGGTCGCGAGACCGGCGGACTTGATGAAGGATCGGCGGGAGGTGTGTTTCATGGGTATGAGTTTTCGTTCGGGGATCATCAGAGATCAGATGGCGCAGCGTTACAACGCAACGCCCAGGGATTGAATCAGGCCCTGCGCTCCGCG
>CAZSDE010000335.1:0-4800 GCA_964605435.1 uncultured Akkermansia sp. | reverse complement strand
AGCGTGGTGGCGGCGGGGAGCGGGGCGGTGACGACCAGTGTAGATCTGTCGCGGCCGCTTCTGGAATGGGGGAAGCGGAATTTTGCGGCCAATGGGCTGGATGTGTCGGCGCATTATTTCTGCCGTGGGGATGCGGGCGAGTGGCTCCCGCGGTTTGCGGCGAAGGGTCGGCGCTGGCATGGGATCGTGCTTGATCCGCCGACCTTTTCCCGGAATGGGGAGGGCCGGGTGTGGCGGGTGGAACGGGATCTTGGGGAGATGGTGGCTGATTGTCTGCGGGTTCTTGAGCCTGGAGGGTGGCTCCAGGTGTCGTCGAATCACCGTGGGTTGAGCGAGGCGCAGTTCCGAGGGTTGCTGGCTGCGGGTGCACGGCTGGCAAGCCGGGAGGTACGGCGGTGGGAACCGGGGTCGATGCCGCCGGATTTCCGGGGGGAGCAGTATCTCCGGGTGGTGACGATGGTCAGCTGATCCGGAGGTGGCGGGGCGGCTGTGGGCGGATTCAGTGGAAGGAGAGGAAGAACCAGTCGTCGTCGAATTTCCGCGTGAGGAAGGGGCGGTCTCCGGCGGCGGTGAACTCGTCCGGCAGGTGGCCGGGTGGGACGCGCAGGAAGCCGGCGTAGTTGTCGAGGACGCCGCGGAAGGTGTAGAAGAAGACGAAGGGATCCTCTCGTGATCCGAAGACGAGGATGTCATTGCCGCTGCGCGAGACTGCGGGAGACGATGGGAGGGCGACGAGTTCGGCCGCATTGCCTTGGAAGCGGGCGTTGATGGCACCGCTGCGGAGTTGGGCGATGATGGATTCGCGGTCGCTGCGGCGCAGGAGGAAGTCAGCCTTCAGCCAGAGGGCATCGAACGGGACGAGCCATGCAGCGGCGAAGGCGGTGGTGCAGAGGATGGCGGGGAGAAACCGTCTCCAAGATCCCCTGGTGCGGAAGGCCGCGACGAGCGACCACAGGAGCACGGCTGCGGTGGCCATGGAGAGCAGAGCGAGGAGTGGTCCGCAGAGGAAGACGCTGAGCCAATCCGCGAGATGCCAGTAGAACGCCTTGGCAGCGATGAGGGCGAGGGCAGCGGTGGCCGCTGGTGCGAGGGGGACCGGGAAGCGGCGGACTGGCGGCGGCGGCGGCGTCATGCCGGTTCCTCTGGCGGGCCGGGCAGGGCTGCCTCCAGTTCCGTGCGGGACGTGCCGCGGAGAGCGAAGAGCCGGACGATGGTATCCTCGATGAGATTATTCGGGCAGGAAGCACCGGCGGTGATGCCGATGGTGACTGGGCCGTCGCCGTGAAGTTTATCCGTGTAGGTTGCCTGTTCCTGTTTCTGATGGAGGTCGAAGTGGACGATCTGTTCGAGGGAAGCGAGGCAGGCGGCGTTGCGGATGAAGAACGTGGGGAGTTGCTGTTCGGCGATTTCGACGAGGTGGGTCGTGTTCGAACTGTTGTAGCCGCCGACGACGATCATGATGTCCATGGGTTGGCGGAGCATGTCGAAGAGGGCGTCCTGGCGTTCCTGCGTGGCTCCGCAGATGGTGTCGAAGGCGAGGAAGTTCGTGCTGTTGCCATCGCGGGCCTCGACGGCGGCGCGGAGGCGGCGCTGGATTTCCTCCGTCTCGCTTTTGAGCATGGTCGTCTGATTGGCGACGCCGATGCGCAGCAGGTGGGTATCCGGATTGAATCCCGGGCTGGCGGCTCCGGCGAAGCGGGCGAGGAAGGCTTCCGAGCTGCCGCCGTGCAGGATGTAGTGGCAGACGGCGTCGCAGTCATCGAGGGTGAGGATGACGAGGTAGTGGCCATGGGCATTTTCGCCGAGGGCGCGGGAGGCGGTGGCGCGGGTTTCCTCGTGGGAAGCCTTGCCATGGATAATGGAAGTGTGGCCGCGTTTGGCGTAGTCGCGCACGCGGCGCCAGACGCTCATGACATCGCCGCAGGTGGTATCGATGGTGGCGCAGCCGCGGGCGGCGATCTGTTCCATGACAGCGGTTTCCGAGCCGAAGGCCGGGACGATGACGACGTCATCCGGGCTGAGCGACTGGAGTTCCTCGTCGCCGGGCCGGCTTGGGAGGAAGCGGATATTCATTTCCTCGAGCTGGCGGTTGACCTCCGGGTTGTGGATGATTTCGCCGAGGAGGTACAGGTTGCGGTCTGCGAAGACGCGGCGGGCGGCGTAGGCGAGGTCGATGGCTCGTTCCACGCCGTAGCAGAAGCCGAATTGTCTGGCGAGGCGGATGGTGGTGGAACCGATGGTGAGGGATCCTCCGGCGGCGCGCACTGCTTCGACGATGGGGCTGCGGTAATGTTCCTCGACCTCCGCCTGGACGAGCGGCATGATTTCCGGGGTGCGGACATTGACGCGGCGGACGGCAGGCATGATCGGCATGGAGTTGGCGCGGTCCGGTCGGATGGGATCAGACGTCGAGGTGGCGGACGTTGAGGGCATTGTCCTCGATGAAGGCGCGGCGTGGCTCCACGACATCACCCATGAGGATGGTGAACATGCGGTCGGCTTCCACCATGTTTTCCTCGTTGAACTTCACCTGGAGGAGTTTGCGCCGGGTGGGGTCCATGGTGGTTTCGTAGAGTTGCTTGGCATTCATTTCGCCGAGGCCCTTGAAGCGGTAGATTTCGAGGCCGCGCCGGCCGATTTCGAGGACGCGCTGGAGAACTTCCGGCACGGCGAAGAGCGGGTGCTGGCGGCCGTCGTGTTCGATCAGTTCGAAGAGAGGTTTGTCCTGAGCCGAGAAGTGGTCGAGGGCGAGGCCTTTTTCGCCGAGCTGGGTGAGGAGTTTGCCGATGGCGCGGGCTTCGTGGACTTCGTAGAGGCGGGCGCGGCGCTGGAGTTGGCCGTTTTCGGTGCGGGTGGCGTCCGGGGTGTGGCTGATGTCGGCGAAGATGCGGAGGTCGGGATTGGCTTCGGCGAATGAGCGGAGCGAGGATTCGTCGAGGCAGTACTCGACGGTTTCCTCGTTGCCGCTGCGGATTTTGACCATGTAGGCGGGGAGGCGCTGGGCTTCGCGGTCGCGGGCGGCGAGGTAGTCTTCGAAGTTGCCGCCGTTGCGCTGGATGACATCGACGAAGCGGTCGAGCCGGGCGAGCAGTTCGAGGATTTCGCGGAGTTGCTGGGCGCTCACGACGGCTCCGTCGGCGAGGTTGCGGAGCGAGACTTCTTCGGCTCCGAGGTCGATGAGGATGCGGTTCAGTTCGCCATCGTCCTGGATGTATTCCTCGCGTTTCTTGCGGGTGATGCGGTAGAGCGGGGGTTGGGCGATGTAGATGTAGCCGCGGCGGACGAGTTCCGACATCTGGCGGCAGAAGAACGTGAGCAGGAGGGTGCGGATGTGGCTGCCATCGACATCGGCGTCCGTCATGATGACGATTTTGTGGTAGCGGACTTTATTGATGTTGAAGGTGCCTTCGCCTTCACCGGTGCCGATGCCTGCGCCGATGGCGGTGATCATCGTCTGGATTTCCTTGTTTTCGAGGGCCTTGTCGAGCCGGGCCTTTTCCACGTTGATGAGTTTGCCGCGGAGGGGGAGGATGGCCTGGGTGCGGCGGTCACGTCCCTGCTTGGCGGAGCCGCCGGCGGAATCGCCTTCGACGATGAAGAGTTCGCTGAGGGCGGGGTCTTTTTCCGAGCAGTCGGCCAGTTTACCGGGGAGGCCTCCGCCGGTGAGGGCGCTTTTGCGGACGGTTTCGCGGGCTTTGCGGGCGGCTTCGCGGGCGCGTGCGGCGGTGATGATTTTGTCGATGATGCGTTTGGCGAGGGAAGGATTTTCCTCGAAGTATTTGCTGAGTCCTTCGTAGGCGACGCTGCTGACGACGCTTTCGACTTCGTTATTGACGAGTTTGTCCTTGGTCTGGCTGGAGAAGCGCGGGTTGGGGAGTTTGACGCTGAGGACGCCGATGAGGCCTTCGCGGCAGTCGTCGCCGGTGATGGGGGGATCTTTTTCGCGCTGGAGGTTATTGGCTTTGGCGTAGGTATTGACGGCGCGGGTGAGGGCGGCGCGGAAGCCTGAGAGGTGGGTGCCGCCGTCGCCGTTGAAGATGCTGTTGGCGTAGCAGTAGATCTGTTCGGTGTAGCTGTCGGTGTACTGAATGACGAGGTCGACGTAGAAGTCCTCCGGGGGTTTGCCGGCTTCCAGTTCGAGGCCTCGTTTGCCGCGGATGATGATGGGGTCGGGTGGGGTGAGGTCCTTGTTTTCGCCCATCTGGTGGACGAACTCGACGATGCCGCGGTCGTAGCGGAAGGTGGTGTGGCGTTCCTTTTCGCTGCGTTCGTCCGTGAGGTTGATGGTGAGGCCTGGGTTGAGGAAGGCGAGTTCGCGGAGGCGGGTGGCGAGGCGGTCGAATTGGAATTCCGTGGTGACCTGGAAGATTTCGGGGTCTGGGAGGAAGGTGATGAGGGTGCCGGTGCGGTCGTTTCCGGTCTCGCCGATGACGGAGAGGGGTTTGGTGGTGCGGCCGCGTTCGAAGGCGATCATGTGGTCCTTGCCATCGCGGGTGACTTCCGCTTTGAACCATTCGCTGAGGGCGTTGACGCATTTGGCTCCGACGCCGTGGAGGCCGCCGGAGTATTTGTAGGCACCCTGGCCGAATTTGCCGCCGGCGTGGAGGTTGGTGAGGACGAGTTCGACGGCTGGGATTTTGAATTTGGGATGAATATCGACGGGGATGCCGCGTCCGTTGTCGCGGAGGGAGCAGGAGCCATCGACGTGGAGGGTGACCTCGATTTTGGAGCAGTAGCCGGCGAGATGTTCGTCGATGGAGTTGTCGAGGACCTCGAAGACGCAATGGTGGAGGCCGCGCT
>CAZSDE010000334.1:3787-4805 GCA_964605435.1 uncultured Akkermansia sp. | reverse complement strand
TGCCGCAGGATCTGGATTCGATTGCCGGACTGCAGCAGTTGCCCGCCATGCTGCGGTCGCGTGGCTATGGAGATGCCGACATTGATGGCATCATGCATGGCAACTTCCTGCGGCGGCTGCGGGAAGCGTGGGCGTGAGCGGCCTCGTGCCAGTGTCCGGTCTTGCTGTGGTCAGATGCCTTTGCCCGATGGTCCGCGGCGGACGAGCCGGAGCTGATCGCAGGTGAGCATGGGGTCGGCGAAGAGCGGCTTGGTGGCTGCGATCTGTTCCTCGATGCGGGCGATGGCTGCCTTGCGGCGTTTGGTTTCCGGGAGACGGCGCAGCCTTGCGATATCGGCGTTGAGGACCGCTTCCATCTGGACGGCGGCCTTGGCGGCGAGTTCGCGCATGCGCTGATCGGCGCGCAGGCTGAGGGTCCGCATCATGCCCGGAAGAATGTTGTGCAGCGGGCGGGCATTGTTGCGGATCCACTCGCGGCGGCCATTGCGGACCATTTTATTGACCACTTCCGAGGTGTATTCCGAACTCATGTCCTCGAATTCGTGGCTGATGACCACGCGGACGGGAGTGGGAGGCATGTAGCGGGTCACGAGGTGATCGTGCGGGCTGCTGCGCGGAGTGGCGAGGTAAATGCCTTCGAGAAGAACGATCTGGGCGCGTTCATCTTCCCAGACGACATAGGCCGTGTTGCCGATGGCCGTGACGAGGAGTCGGTCGATGGCCTGGGCGACATACGGATGGTCCCATGTGAGGAAGTGGGCGTCCTCGCGGGTGCAGGCGACAGCGCGATGGTACGCGAAGGTCATGCCTTCCTTGGGAACCAGTTCGAAGTGGAAGGTTGATTCCGGGTTCGGCTTGATGAAGACGATGCGCGGGCCCTTGGTTTCCACGAGGATGCCAAGAGTTTCGAGCGTCCGGTTCATGAAGAGGTCGAGCGATTCATCATCGTCCGACGACGTCATGCGGGTGAGGGCCTGTTCGGCGGAGTACTGACGGTAGGAAACCGCTTCGAGGAAGG
>CAZSDE010000334.1:0-3777 GCA_964605435.1 uncultured Akkermansia sp. | reverse complement strand
TTTTTGCAGAGGGCCTTGAATTCCTCGTCGATTTTCGGATTCGGTTTCGGACCGAGGCGTTTGGCGAGGTCGTGGGCGGCCTTGGCGAATTCCGCGTGGGCTTCGAGTTGTCCGGCCGTGGTGGTGGTGAAGGCGGCGAGGCCTTCGTGGAGCCAGCGGCCTGTGAGTTCCTGAGGCGATTCCGGGATGACCGGGAGGAGAATGCGGATGGGGCCCTGGAAGGAATTGTCGCAGGTGAAGAGTCGGGCGCGGACTTCGCAGAGCGAAGCCGGGGTATCCCAGAGGACCACGCCATCGAGTTTCGGGAACGTGCGGCCCGGAAGGTCGTCGTCGCCGCAGACAATGAGTTGCGGGGCCACGCCCTGGTCGCCCCGCGGGGCGTCCGTGACCAGTTCCACCGTGCCTTCCACCTTGCTGCGGAGGGCCTTTTCGACTGCCACGGCACGGGCGCGCGAACTCGTCAGAATGAGCAGCCTTGGAAGCGGCGGGGGCGGGGGGGGGGGGGAGGGGGGGGGGGGGGGGGGGGGGGGGGGGTCGCCCGGGTTGAGAACCGGGGGAGGAGGAGGATTGACCAGCCCGAGGATCCATTGGATGATCGGGGCGTCGACGGCGGAAGGTTCCGCCTTCGGTTTCCCCTTGCCGGCCGGTACTTTGGGAACGCGGGCACGGAATTCCTCGCGGATGGCATCGCGCACTTCTGGTTTGGCCTCGATGGCGATGAATTCCGGTTCGCGGACCGGCAGATTCGGCACGTGGGCGCGGGTGTTGCGGAAGACGAAGCGTCCGGCTTCATGTCCATCAAGGAGGTGATCGATGAGGGAATCGCGGGAGTCCTCGCGGCCGTCCTTCCAGAGTTTATGCAGTTCCTTGAGGCGGGCGTCTCCTGCAGCAAGTGGTTTGAGAAGGGCATCCGCTTCGCGGTCGCAGCTGGTCACGCCGAGCAGTTTCGTGATGGCCGCTTCGACGGGCTCCAGTTCCTTGCGGTGGGCCGAATACTTGCGGGGCGAGCTGAATGCCTCGGGGTCGAGCAGGTGGAGTCGGCCAAAGTGATGCTTGGCGTCCACTTCCGGACCGGCGCAGGAAAGGAGAATCAGGCTCGCGGTGGTGCGGGCAATGGCATCGACGGCCGACCATGCGGGATTCGGCGCATCCTCGCTCCAGTGAAGGGCGTCAGCTCCCATGACGACAGTGGCGTCCCATGCGAACTGGGCGGCGTCGCTGGCGATGCGGGCGCGGTGGGCGCACAGGTCCTCGAGCGAAATGGCAAACCAGCATTCCGGCAATTCCTCCTCCGCTTCCTCCGATGGAGCAGGGTCGGCGAAAACGGAAACCGGCTGCGCTGCCTTGGCTGACTTCGCGGTCGTCTTCTTCGCGGCTGCCTTCTTGGCGGTCGCTCCTTCGAAATCAGCCGCTGTGATGTGCTGGAATCCGAAACCGAAGCGGCGGGAGAATTCCGTCAGGTTCGTCTCCATGTCCGCTGCCGGAGAGAGGAGGAGAACGCGGCGGGCCGATCCAAACGTCTGGAGCCGCTGCAGAATGAGTCCGGCTTCGACCATCTTTCCGAGTCCGGGTTCGTCCGCGAGCAGCACCCTCGGGTGCTGGAACCGGGTCGCCTGGGCCGCCACATTGAGCTGGTGCGCCCGCGGGGTGAAGCGCCCGCTCAGCAGTCCCCGCAGGGGAGCCCGGTAGGTCTTGAAGCGGCGGTAAAGGGCACGGTGCCGCAGATTGTAAACCTGCTTCTCCTCCACCTGAGCATTGAGCAGTCGGTCGTATGGCTTGCTGAAGGTCAGGGAGTCGCTCAAGCGGCTCTCCTCGATGCGCTTCCCGCGCGACAGGTAGATCACCGTGCCGGCGGTTTCCTCAAGGCCTTCCACCGTGAAACTCTTGCCTTCCTGCGTCTTCAGCCCGTCGCCGACCGAGAACTTGACGCGGGTGAGGGGGGGATTTTCCACCGTGTAGACCCGGGTGGTTTCCGTCGAAGGGAAATGAATGGTGACACGGTCGGTCTCGGTATTGATGACGAGTCCGAGTCCGAGTTCCGGTTCCGTCTGGCTGAGCCAGCGTTGTCCAGTTACGAAGCGCCCCGGTGACGGTTTGGATTGCCCTGCGGTCATTTTGGTGAAAAGGAGTTCTCTAGGGTGGCGGCTGGTTCCGGTCAAGTCCCGGCTTTTCTGAAAAGCGCTTCACTTGTTGGAAGTGTCTGCAAATTAATTGGTTGCGAGGAATGCTATGTACTGAAATTCCGGGAAAGGGAAGAAAAAAAGCCGGAAAATGCGTCAGATTGTCTCGAAATCCGGGGATTTGTCAGGGAGGAAAAACGGAAAGAGTCGTGACACTATGCGCCGTCCGGGGAAATTTTTGTCTGGGGAAATGGGGGAGCCGGCGGTGGGATCAATCGGCGGCGAGGGTGATGCTGACATTGGGGAGGGAATGGGAACGGGCGTCGAGGAAGCCGCGGATTTCCGATTCGAGCTGCTGGCAGCGTGGGGACCAGTGGCGGGAATTGGTGAGGAATTTGACGCCGGGTTTGGTATTGGTGAGGCAGAGGTGGCGGACGCCGAGGCTGGAGAGTTCGCGCAGCCGGGAATCGAGGAGCGAGAAGAAGTGGAGGGGGGAACCGGACGATTCCGAGGCGAGGTCGCGCAGGGAGAGGGTGAGTGGCGGTGGCTGGAGGGCGAGGTTCTGGCCGATGTCGTGGAAGCCGATGGATTTGAGGGTGTGGCGGATTCTGGCGGCGAGGTCTTCGATGGTGACGGTGGAGCCCTGGTAGCGGTCTTCGAGGTAGACGAGGAGGCTGCGGGCGATATCGGGAGCGAACCACCAGCCGTCCTTGTGTCCGGCGGCGCGGGCGGCCGACTCGATGGCATCGACGACCCATTGTTTTTCGTAGGTGGTTGATTCCCCGGGGCCGACGAGGAGGAGGGGGAGTCGTGAGGGCAGCGAGATCATGGTGGCGGGGTGCTGGTCACGAGAAGAGTTCGGGTTGCTGGGCGTTCCGGGGCTGGAGGCGTTCCATGGAATGGATGGCCTCGATGAATTCGCCTACTTCCTGGAACTGGCGGTAGACGCTGGCGTAGCGGACGTAGGCGACGGGGTCGATGCCGTGGAGGTGTTCCATGACATGCATTCCGATCGTGCGGGAATCGATTTCGCGGAGGGCGAGGCTCTCGAGTTCAGCGACCACGGCATCGGCGGCGGACTCGAGTTGCTCGAGGGGAACGGTGCGTTTTTCGCAGGCCTTCACGAAGCCGCGGAGGAGTTTTTCGCGGCTGAAGGGTTCGCGTCCGCCGGTGCGTTTGACGACGATCATTTCAGCGCGTTCGATTTCCTCGTAGGTTGTGAAGCGGAAGCCGCAGGCGAGGCATTCCCGGCGGCGGCGGATGGCGATGCCGTCGCGAGCGACTCGGGAGTCGATGACTTTATCGTCGAGGTTCTGGCATTTGGGGCAGCGCATTCCGGGTAGGCGAGTAGAGGCACTACATGTTGTGGTGTCAACAAGATTGAGTCGCAAGATGTGGAATTCGCAGATTTGCGACAGGAATGGCTTCCCGGAAGCGGGAAAAGTACGCAAAACGAGTGGGAGAGAGGTAGCGTGTGGGGATGGAACTGGCGTAGGGTGGAGGGAGTATGAACGAATGTGACGTCAAAGGATTGGAATTGGAGATGGCCTTCCGGGCTCCGCTGGATGCTGGGTATGTGCCGTGTGCGCTGTGGAATCGGGCCGTGGAGCGTTTGGCTGGGATGGCTGGGGATGAACCGCTGGTGGTGGCGCTGGAG
>CAZSDE010000333.1:1951-4810 GCA_964605435.1 uncultured Akkermansia sp. | reverse complement strand
CGGGCCTGGTCGGCCTGCGGGACCGCTCCGGCGGCTCCCTCGTTCCGCCATGAGATCATGCCGCTGTTCAGCCGCGCCGGCTGCAATACCGGAGCCTGTCACGGCAGCGCCAGCGGCAAAGGCAATCTCCGGCTTTCCCTGCGCGGCGAGAATCCAGCGCTGGATTTTGCCACGCTCACGCAGAACCGCAGCAGCTCGCGGCTCAACACGGCCGAACCCCAGCGCAGTCAGCTGCTCCGCAAGCCCGCGGAACTGACCGAACATGAAGGTGGCCTGCGGCTGCCGCCGGACAGCGACGATTTCCGGCTCCTTGCATCGTGGATTCAGGCTGGAGCCCCGGACGACCCACCCGATGCCCCGGTGCTGACGGGGCTCCGCGTGACCGCCTCGGCGCAGCTCGCGGTGGATCCGGTCAGCGAGGTCCAGCTGCAGGCGACCGCAGCCTTTTCCGATGGCAGCAGCCGTGATGTCACGGGAAGTACCGTCTACGAGTTGTCCAATCTGATCGCCACGGTTTCCCGCAGTGGCATTGTGAAGGCCCGCAAGCATGGCGAGACCAATGTGATTGTCCGCTTCGAGAATCTCCAGCAGGCCGTCCCCGTCGCCTTCCTGCCCGCCCGGCCCGGCTTCGCCTTTCCGGACACTCCGGAACACAATTTCATCGATACTCATATCTTCCGGCGGCTCCGGGAACTGCAGACCGCTCCCGCCACGCTCTGCGACGACACCACCTTCCTGCGCCGGGTGTCCTTCGATCTCACGGGTCAACTGCCCGATGCCGGACTAGCCCGGCGATTCCTTGCGGACCGCGATCCGGCGAAGCGCGCCCGGCTTGTCGATGAACTGCTGGCGACGCCGGCGTTTGCCGACTGGTGGGCTCTCAAGTGGGCGGACCTCCTGCGGCTTGAGGAACGGGTCATGGATGTCACCGGTGCCACCGCCATGCACCGCTGGCTGCGCGATGCCATGGAACGCGATGTGCCCGCCGACCAGCTCGTGCGGGCCCTGCTCACGACGGAAGGCAGTTCCTATCAGAAGCCGGCGGCCAATTACTGGCGGGTGCTGCGCGACGCGACGCTGCGGGCGGAAGCGACCGCCCAGGTTTTTCTGGGAACCCGCATCGGCTGTGCCCGCTGCCACAATCATCCCTTCGACCGCTGGACGCAGGACGATTACTACCGATTTGCGGCCATCTTCGACGGCATCGTATACGATATCCTCAACAACCGGCGACGCGACGAGAACGACCGCATGGAATTCGTGGGCGAACAGGTCATCAGTTTCCGCGGGCCGCGGGATCTGCGCGATCCCCGCAACGATTCGTCGCCCCTTCCCGCCATGCTCGGCGGCGAGCCAACCAGCACCGGACCGGATCGGCTCGCTGCCCTCGCGGCGTGGCTCACTTCCCCCCAGCATCCGCTTTTTGCGAAAGTGCAGGTCAACCGCGCATGGGCCGCTCTCTTCGGCCGCGGGCTTGTTGATCCAGTCGACGATTTCCGCATGACGAATCCTGCGTCGCACCCTGCCCTCCTCAACGAACTGGCTGCGGAATTCGTGCGCGGCGGCTTCCGTCTCCGGCCATTCCTGCGCTTCCTCTGTGCGTCGCGTACGTATCAGCTTTCCGCGGAACCGGCCGCAGGCAATGCCCCGGAGATCCACGGCTTCGCCCACGCCCTCATCCGGCGGCTGCCGGCCGAAGTCCTGCTCGATGCCAGTCACCTCGCACTCGGCGTGCCGCTGGCCATGCGCAACTTCCCGGAAAGCACCCGCGCCATCGGCATTCCCGGTGCCCGCTTCATCACGAAATCCAAACGCAGCGACGCCCCGGAAGCCTTCCTCAAGGAATTCGGGAAGCCGCCACGCGCCACGTCCTGCGATTGCGAACGCACCACTGAAAGCTCGCTCGCCCAGGTCTTCACGCTCACCAGCGGCCCGCTTGTGACCCGGTTGCTCGGCCATGAAGACAACCGCCTCGCCCAGCTGCTCCGCGACGGGGTGGACCCAGCGGGCATGGTTGAAGACCTCTTCTGGCGCTTCCTGAGCCGTCCTCCGTCCGAGGCCGAATCCGCGCGGTTCGTGCCGCTGCTCGCGGACAGTGCCTCCCGCCGCTCCGCCCTCGAGGACCTCGCATGGTCGCTTCTCAATGCGAAGGAATTCCTGCTGCGCCGATGAGGCTTCCCCGGCCTCCCGGAAGTTGTTATCCCATCTCCCTAAACCAAGGTATCATTGCGGAAGCGCAAGGCTTCCAGTATTCCCCTGACGGCTGCGTAAGGCAGCCTTTCTGGTAGTGGTCCGGCGGCCGTCTCTGCATTCGTCAGGGGCGGCCGCCTTTTTTCCGCACGAACGGCACTGGACCAACAGCCGGGTTCCCTCCTGACAAATGCGGGTTTGCACCGGATCGGCAGCTGCGCCACGGCGTGCCCCATCCATTTCCATCTGTCATGAGACTCATTCCCTTCATCCTTGGCCTGATGGCTGCCGTCCAGATCTCGCACGGTGCCATCACTGCTGATGAAGCCCGCGCCATTGCGAAGGATGCCGTCATCTACGGATTCCCGCTCGTGGACAACTACCGGGTCCACTACTCCTACTTTGTGGCTACGGGAAGCCCCGAGTACAAGGCCCCGTGGAACCGCCTGACCAATACCCCGCGCGTCTTCACTCCGGAGGATAAGGCCATCCAGACGCCAAATTCGGACACTCCCTATTCCTTCGCCGGCATGGATCTGCGGGCGGAACCCATTGTGATCACGGTGCCCGCCATTCCGCAGGAACGGTATTTCTCGGTTCAGCTGATCGACGCCTACACTCACAACTATGCCTACATCGGAAGCCGGACGACCGGCAATGCAGGTGGTA
>CAZSDE010000333.1:0-1941 GCA_964605435.1 uncultured Akkermansia sp. | reverse complement strand
TCACGGGCCCGGGATGGAATGGAACGAAGCCTGAAGGCGTCACGAAGGTCTTCCCATGCGAGACTTCCTTTGCCTGGGGGCTTATCCGCACCCAGCTGTTCCAGCCCGATGATCTCGGCAAGGTGAAGGAAATTCAGACGGCCTACAAGGTTCAGACCCTTTCACAGTTCCTTGGCAAGGACGCGCCAGCAGCCGCTCCCGTCATCGATTTTCCGGCCCCGCTTTCCGCAGAGGAACAAAAGACTTCCCCTGCCTTCTTCCGGATTCTCGACTTCACCCTCCGGCATTGCCCGGTGCATCCCTCGGAAAAGGACATCCGGGCCCGCCTTGAACGGCTCGGCATCGGCAGCGGTTTCGATGAGAAATCTCTCGCTCCGGACATCCTCGCAGCCGTCAAAGCAGGCATGGGCGATGCATGGAAGGAATTCGCCGACTTCAAGGCTGGCAGCATCGACACCGGGAAAGTCACGAGCGGCGACCTCTTTGGAACACGGGAATTCCTGAAGAACAACTACCTCTACCGGATGACCGCCGCCGTGCTCGGCATCTATGGAAACAGCCGCGAGGAAGCGATCTACCCGACGTATTTCACGGATGCCAATGGCGCGAAACTCAACGGTGCCGATGGACGCTACACGCTGCGCTTCGCTCCCGGTCAGTTGCCTCCTGTCAATTCCTTCTGGTCACTCACGCTCTACGAACTGCCCTCGAGCCTGCTCTCGGCCAATTCCCTGAACCGCTACCTCATCAATTCCCCCATGCTGCCCGGTCTTGTCAGGGACGACGACGGCGGCATCACTCTGCACATCCAGCACGATTCCCCCGGGAAGGACCGCGAAGCCAATTGGCTGCCTGCGCCGGCCGGGCCCTTCTGGATGAGCCTGCGCCTCTACTGGCCAAAGGAGGAAGCCCTCAGTGGTGCATGGAAACAACCCGCCGCAGTGCCCGCGCCACGCTGAGCGCAAAGAGGCGCATGCCTCAGCCCTGCTTCGGCAGGAACGGCTTCACAAAGGCATTCTCGAAGGTGTAGACATTCTCGAAGTCCTCGACGCAGTCGCTGGAGCTTTTGCTGAAGATGCCGGCATCAATGAGATTGAACACCATTTCGCCGATGTCGCGGGTCGTCTTCACGCCCCATGCCTCGAGGATGGTGGGAACCATGGGGCCGTACTCCCGGATCGCATATTCCCGCAGTCCCTCGCACAGCTGAGGACCGCTCACATGGCCAGCCACCTTGACCTTCCGCTTCTGAAGCGACCGGATCGTGAAGTCGAGCGCATCGCGCAGGAAGGCATAGGCATCGGCCGCGTACCGGGGGTCGCGGACGGTGGCCTGCTGCACTGCCTGATCAAACTGGGTTTTGCTCATCACTTTACGGACTAGACACAGCCTCAGCGCTCCGCAAGGGCGCGGCATCGGAAGCAATCGAAGCGCCGGAATCATGGCGCCGGATCAGCCTGACAATTCCGCCGACGAGCACTGCGCTCAGCAGCAGGGCCGCAATGATGGTTTCCTGTCGTGACACGGGCAAACATGATGCCGGGACCTTACTCCCGCAAGTGCCCGCACAGGGGGAGCACGAAGCTTGACGCCACCGCCGCGGTCAGGCATGAAAGGGCCTCATGAAACCGGCTGCCGTCCTTTTCCTGCTGATTCCGGTCATGCCGCTGCCCGCAGAGCCTCCCGCTGCGGCGGGGGATACCTATGCCACCGCGGAAGATGCGGCCCTCGAAGTGAATGCCGCGGCGGGGGTTTCCGCGAATGATGCGCCTGGTTCGGCGCTGGCTCCGGCTGCGGGACTGGTGAGCGCTCCGCTGCACGGGATCGTCACACTCAATCCCGATGGCTCGTTCCGCTACGTACCGGCAGCAGATTTCTTCGGACCCGATGCCTTTACGTACCGCGTTTTCGGAGACCGGACGCCGACCGCCTTCACGATCG
>CAZSDE010000332.1:0-4815 GCA_964605435.1 uncultured Akkermansia sp. | reverse complement strand
GGCCATGGCGGAACGGCTCCGCGGGCTTGAGGAAAAAGCGGCCATGGCGGAGAGTCCCGGGTCGGGTGCCGCCGCAGCTCCGGTGGCGGACTGAAAGAGAGGCAGTGGCCCTGCCGTTCCGAAGAAAGGAGGCAGGGTGTGCATTGCCGTTGACGGCACTGGGAGGAAACGCAACCTGCATCCGTTCTAGTATCCATTGAACAAAATCCAAGTATCCATGAAGAAGCTGATTGTCTCTCTGATTGCAGCCCTTGCAGCCGCTGGTTCCCTGTTTGCGCAGGACGCGAAACCTGCGGCTGCGGAGGTTACCAAACTCATGCTCGGAGTCGTTCCGAATGTCATGCAGTTCGACAAGAAGGAACTCACCGTGAAGGCCGGGACGAAGGTCATGCTGCTGTTCCGCAACGAGAAATGCCCGCTGCAGCATAATTTCCTGCTTCTGAAGCCGGGCACCAAGGACGCGGTCGGAGCCCTTGCCGACAAGATGCTCACGGATCCGGAAGCGCTCAAGAAGCTCTATCTTCCCGACAGTGCCGACATTCTTGTGAAGCCGACCAAGCTCATCGGGATTGGCCAGAGTGACCTCATTGAATTCACGGCACCAGCGGAAGCGGGAGACTACCCGTACATCTGCACGTTCCCGGGTCACTGGCGTCTCATGAACGGGGTGCTCAAGGTCACCAAGTGACAGTGCCGCCACCTGATTTCTGCTGATTCATGGGGCGGGGTGCGGGGAATTGACCGCGCCCCGCCCTTTTCCTTGATGACTGATGTCCTCTTCCGTGGTGATCCGTGACGCGGCCGCCGCCGACCTTCCGGCGATCAACGCGATCTACAATCATTATGTGCTGAACTCGACCTGCACGTATCAGATTGAGCCGGAGAGTTCGGAGGGGCGGGCAGTGTGGTTTGCGGGGCGGGGGGCCGTGCATCCGGTGCTGGTGGCGGAGGAAGCGGGGGTGGTGCTGGGCTGGGGTAGTCTGTCGCCATTTCATCGCCGCGAGGCCTTTGCGGGTACGGCGGAGAATTCCGTGTACGTGCATCACGGGCATCAGCGGAGGGGCATTGGCAGCCTGCTACTGGCGGAACTGCTGCAGCGCGGTCGGGAGGAGGGACTGCACACGATCGTGGCCGCGATTTCCGCCGAGCAGGCGGGCAGCATTGCGCTCCATCTGCGGCATGGGTTCCGCGAGACGGGGCGGTTGTTCGAAGCCGGCCGGAAGTTCGGCCAGTGGCTTGATGTGGTGTACCTGCAGTATTTTCCGGAAAACGCGGAACGGGCGGAGGGATGATGCCCTGCCGCCCGCTCTGAGGTACTGATGATTCCGGCGGTCTGCGCGATTACTGCTTGCGGAGCAGGTCGCGGATTTCCGAGAGGAGCTTGATGTCTTCCGGGGGTGGTGGTGGAGTGGCCGGGGTTTCGTCCTGTTTTGCGAGGAGGCGGTTGTAGGCTTTGATGAGAACAAACAAAGCAAAGCCTACCAGCAGGAGGTTGATGAACTGGGTAATGACGGCGCCGACCTTGATTCCGTTGATGGCGTTCTCTCCCAGACCGACCGTCGAGAGGATCTTTCCGATGATCGACATGACGAACTCGGTGAATTTCTCGACGACTTTGCCGAAGGCTCCCCCGATGATGACACCGACGGCGAGGTCGATCATGTTTCCCTTCAGAATGAATTTCTTGAATTCGTCCAGCATGGCATGTGTGATGGTTGAGTTGAATGGTGCGTGGCAGAGGCCCGCAGCGGAGGAATGCCTAACATAGATTCTGCGCTCCTTTCAAGAGAAAGGCCGTAACGGAGCCGAGGATTGCGGCCGACGGAGGATTGCCGGGAAACACTGGTGCCTGAGGAGCCTGTTGGAAAACCGGGCCCGGCAGCGGATCGGGAGTCCACGGTGATTGGATGAGCGGTTGCGCCGTGGTTCAGTGACGGGATCCCCTGCGGACGGAGGGCCCTATTCCAGAAGGATTCGTTGCGCCGCAGGCGAAGGTCACGGGCGGGGTCGGCGGGCTTGCCGGGTTGCAGGGTGGATGCCTCAGGGGCAGAGCCAGGCGGCTGCGGAATCCGGGTGGGGAATGGGGCCAACCATGGCCAGGGTGAGATTGCCTGGGCAGAAGAGTTCGGCGGCGAGCCGGTGGACGTCGGCTGGAGTGACGGAGCGGAGGCGCTGGTAATGATCTTCGATGGGGATCCAGCGACCGTGAAAGAGCAGGCATTCGGCCATGGAGGTCATCTGGGCCCCGGGGGTTTCGAGGGCGAGACGGCTCGAGGCGATGGCGTATTCGCAGGCTTCGGCGAGGGCGCGCGGACTGACTGCTTTGGCGGCCAGTCTGGCGAGTTCGCGGCGGAGGGTAGTGAGGGCGCGCTTGAGCTTGCCGGGGTCGACACCGGCGAAGATGTGGAGCAGTCCGGTATCGTCGAGCGACGTGAGATCGGATCCGACATCGTAGCAGAGGCCGTGGTCCTCGCGGAGGGAAGCCCAGAGCCGGGAGCTGGTGTTTTCGCCGAGGAGGACATTGAGGAGGCGGAGAGCGGGTGCCTCGGGATCTTTCCGGCTGGGGGCATGGAGGGCGATGGCGAGCTGGACCTGATCGATTTCGCGGTGTTCGGAAACGACGGCTGGCTGATGGCGCTGCGGCTTGCGGAATCGGCGCAAGGGCGGGCGGCGGCCGATGGGCAAGTGATCCGGGGCGATGTCGTTGAGGAGGCTCTGGACTTCCTTGAGGGTGGTGCGTCCGGCGACGGAGACGATCGTGTTGCGGCTGCCGAACCATGAGGCGGCGTGGTGCCGCAGGGAGGTGCTGGTGATGTTGGCGAGGCTTTCCTCCGTACCGGCGATGGGGCGTCCGAGGGGGTGGGAAGGCCATGCGGTGCGCCAGAGGAGTTCTTCGACCTGCTGGGCGGGTTGTTCGCGGTACATGGCGATTTCCTCGGCGATGACTTCGCGTTCCCGTTTCACGTCATCGGCGAGGAAGCGGGAGTGGCGGTAGATATCGAAGAGGACGTCTGCGAAGCGAGGGAGCCGTTCTGCGGGGCCGCGCACGAAGAAGCTGGTATGGTCTTCGCTGGTGTAGGCGTCCATGCTGCCGCCGACGCTTTCGATGTCGCGGTTGAGCTGGCGGGCCGAGCGTCGGCGTGTGCCTTTGAAGAGCATGTGTTCGGCGAAGTGGGCGAGACCGCTTTGATTGGCGGGATCGTGGCGGCCGCCGACGCCGGTCCAGAGGCCGATGCTGATGCTTTCCATCCACGGCATTTCCGCGACGCAGAGCGTGCAGCCGTTGTGGAGTCTGACGAAGCTGTGACTGGTCACGGGAGGAGGGCAGCGGCTGTGGCGAGGTCGCCTGGCAGCGTGATTTTGAGGTTGGGGGAAGGGTTTTCCACGAGCTGGACGGGAATGCCAGCGTGAGTGGCGGCCGAGACTTCGTCGGTTACGGAAAGTGTATCGCGGAAAATCTGCAGGTAGGCCTTGTGGATGAGGGTGGTCTGGAAGACCTGCGGGGTTTCCATGGCCCAGAGGTGAGTGCGGTCGACTGGTCCGGTGGCGATGCCTTCTGGGGTGGCGCGCTGGAGGGTATCGGTGATGCGGTGTGCCGAGGCGGCGGCTCCGGAGGTACGGGCGGCGGCGAGGCAGCGGGATATCTGAGCTGGCTGGATGAGGGGTCGCGCCCCATCGTGAATGGCGACGAGCGTGGTGCTGTCCGGCAGGGCCGAGAGGCCATTCCAGACAGAGAGGTGGCGTTCGGAGCCTCCGAGAATGGTGCCCCTGAATTTCGGGATTGACTGGCCGAGGGCGTCTACGGCTGCGCGGCGTGAGTCGCTGCAGACGACCCAGATGGCATCGATTTCCGGGCAGGCCTCGAATGCTTGGATGGTGCGCTGGAGGACGGGCTGGCCGCCGAGTGGGGCGAGCAGCTTGTCGAAGCCCATGCGGGTGGCCGAGCCAGCGGCGACGATGAGGGCGGCGGTCATGTGTCAGGAGAGGTGCTTCGCGACGAGCTGCGAGAGCACTTTGCCATCGGCGCGTCCGGCGGCGCGTTCCTGGAGGGCCTTCATGACCTGGCCCATCTGCTGGCGTGAGGTGGCTCCGAGTTCGCTGATGACGGTGCTGACGAGAGCATCGGTTTCCTCCGGGCTGAGGGCGGTGGGAAGGAAGCGTTCGAGGACGGCAATTTCCGCGGCTTCCTTGTCGGCGAGATCGCTGCGGCCGCCGGAGGTGAATTGTTCGAAGGAATCGCGGCGCTGTTTGATCTGCTTGCGGACGACGCTGATGGCTTCGCTGTCCGGAAGTTCGCCATCGGCTCCGATTTTTTCGATGGCTGCGTACTTGAGAGCGGATTTGAGCGCGCGCAGGGTGGTCATGGCGGTGTGGTCCTTGTTTTTCATGGCCTCTTTGAGGTCATGCATGATCTGGTCGCTGAGGTTGCTCATGGGGAAGGGGGAATGTGGGGGGACGTACTGTGGAGCAGGGGGTGGTGGCGTCAATGGAGAGCGGGGCTTGCGCGGGGAGGGGAACTGGCAACGGTGGGCGCATGAAAGTACAGGGTCGCTCATGGAGAACGGTCTGGCAGCCTGGGGATGATCCGGGGGCGGTCTGGATCATTGATCAGAACCGGTTGCCGTGGGAGTTTGCGTTGGTGCGGCTGACGGGAGTTGCGGAGGTGGCTGAGGCCATTGTGGAAATGCGGGTGCGTGGGGCTGGCTGCATCGGGGCCACGGCGGCGTGGGGGATGTGGCTGGCGGCGCGTGAGGCGTGGCATGGCGGGGCATTCCGGAGGGAAATCTTTCTGCGCGCGGCGGATCGGCTCAAGGC
>CAZSDE010000331.1:0-4823 GCA_964605435.1 uncultured Akkermansia sp. | reverse complement strand
CGCCGGGGAAACCGACTGCTTCGAAGCACTCGCGGCTGTCCAGCGCGACTACCGGATCGACCCCGACCGCATCGTGGTGCGCGGCTTCTCGCTTGGCGGGGCCGCCTGCTGGCACATGGCCACGCACCATCCGCACCTCTGGGCCGCCGCCAACCCGGGAGCCGGCTTCAGCGAAACCGAGCAATTCCTCAACTTCTTCCAGGGCGAAACCCTCAAGCCCTTCCCATGGGAACGCCAGCTCTGGAATCTCTACGACGCCACCACCACAGCGGGTAATCTCCGCAACTGCCCCACGGTCGCCTACAGCGGAGCCAAGGACCGGCAGAAACAGGCAGCCGACCTCATGGCCACCGCCCTCGAAGCCCAGCAGATCCAGCTCACCCACATCGTCGCCCCGGACACCGCCCACCAGTACGAGCCCGCTGCCCGCGCCGAAGTCGCCCGCCGCATCGATGCCCTCGCCCGCCGCGGACGCCTCGCCTTCCCCAGCGAAACGGATTTCACCACCTTCTCCCTCCGCACCAATCGCTTCGCCCTCGGCTCCAGCGACGCCCTCGCCGAACACTGGAAGCCCGCCCGCATCCGCACCCGTCTCATCCGTTCCGAAACACCCGCCAGCCTCGCCGGATCGGCCCGACTCGACATCGAAACCGAGAACATCACGGCCTTCACCCTTTCGCTGCCACCGGGCTCGACCGACTCCACGCCGCTCACCGGCATCGCCATCCGCAGCAGCAACGCCGCCCAACCGCTCCACCTCAATGCCACGAGAACATCCGACGGATCCGTCAGCCTGACGTTTCATCTCGCCGAGCAGCAATGGCGCGCAGGCCCGCCACCGGATGACGGTCTCCGCAAACGCCACGGTCTCCAGGGCCCCATCGACGACGCCTTCATGGATTCGTTCCTCTTCGTCCGCCCCAACGGCACCGCCAGTCACCCCGCCACGGCCACATGGGCCCAGTCGGAAATGGACCGCGCCATCCGTGAATGGCGACGCCACTTTCGCGGCGACGCCCGCAGCAAGGCAGATTCCGAAGTCACTCCAGAAGACATCGATTCATCCCATCTCATCCTCTGGGGCGACCCCGCATCGAATGCCGTCCTTGCCCGCATCGCCCCGCAGCTCCCCATCCAGTGGTCAGCCAGCCACATCACCACGGGTCCACGCCAGTTCCCGGCCGACCACCACGCCCTCGTCTGCATCTATCCGAATCCTCTCAACCCATCCCGCTACGTCGTCCTCAACAGCGGCTTCACCTTCCGCGAGTACGACTACCTCACCAACGCCCGCCAAACCCCGAAATTGCCCGACTGGGCCGTCATCGACCTCACCACCCCCGCCAATTCCCGCTACCCGGGAGCCATTCCCGCAGCCGGCTTCTTCAGCGAATCATGGCAGGGCCAATGGTGAAATCCTCCAAACAGATCCCGTCATGAAACTTCCCTTCGCTCTCCTCATCCTCGCCATCCTGCCCGCCAGCGCAGCGACCCCCAAACCGCTCCAGGTCTACATTCTCGCCGGTCAGTCGAACATGCAGGGCCACGCCCAGCTCCGCACGTTCGAACGCCTGCGCCTCGACAGCGAATCAAAGCCCCTGCTCGACCTCATGACGGATGCCGCGGGCAAACCAAGGGTCGCCGAACGCACATGGATCTCGTCGCTCGGCACGGCCGACACCGAACAAACCGGCAAACTCACGGCGGGCTTCGGTTCCGCTCAGGGCGGTCCGAAAATCGGACCGGAATTCACGTTTGGCCTCGCCATGGAAACGGTGACGGACGCCCCCATCCTCATCATCAAAACCTCGTGGGGCGGACGCAGCCTGCACACTGATTTCCGGCCCCCGAGCGCCGGGCCCTATCCGTTTCCCGATGGCCAACTCGAGGAACTCGCCCGCAAGGGCAAGGACACGGCTGCCCTCAAGGCGGAAAAGGCCGCCCAGACCGGAACTTCGTACCGACTCATGATCGATCACGTCCGCAGTGTCCTCGCCAATCTCTCCTGTGTGGTCCCGGGCCACGATGCTGCCGCCAAACATGAACTCGCCGGCTTCGTCTGGTTCCAGGGATGGAATGACATGGTGGATTCAGGAACGTATCCACGGCGCGACCAGCCGGGCGGATACGATGCCTACAGCGAAACCCTCGCTCACTTCATCCGCGATGTGCGCCGCGACCTCGCAGCTCCCGATCTTCCGTTCGTCATCGGTGTGCTTGGCGTCGGCGGCCCCACGGAGGCCTACGGCAAGGACCAACTGCGCTACAAGCCAACCCACGACAACTTCCGCAAGGCCATGGCCGCTCCCGCCAGCCTGCCGGAATTCAAGGGCACCGTCGCCGCCGTCCGCACGGAACAATTCTGGGACATGGATCTCTCCGCGGCCAAAGCCCGCGAATCCAGCCTCCGCGCGCAGATCAAGGAACGAATCCGCGACGGCAAACTGCCGGCTGCCGACGAGAACCGGGAATTCACCGCACTCCGCAGCAGCGAACTGAGCGAACGCGAGCGCGCCCTCCTCGATACAGGCATCTCCAATGCCGAATTCCATTACCTCGGCTCGGCCCGCATCCTCGGCGGCATCGGCAAGGGCTTCGCCGACGCCATGGCCCAGCTCAAGGGCCTCACACCCGGGAAACCCTGAACCAACGCGCCGCCATGAAGTTCCCCTGCCTGATTCTCGCAGCTCTCGCCACCTGTCTTGCCACCGCCAGCAGCGAGGCCGCCAGACCCAACATCATCGTGATCATGGCCGATGACCTCGGCTACGGCGACCTTTCCTGCTACGGAGCCAGCGCGGTGCAGACACCTGCCATCGATCAGCTCGCCAGAGATGGCGTGCGCTTCACGAGTGGATACTGCACGGCATCAACCTGCACACCCACCCGCTTCTCGCTGCTCACCGGTACCTACGCCTTCCGGCAGAAGGGCACAGGCATCGCCCCGCCCAACGGCCCTGCCATCATCCGGCCAGGCACGGAAACCCTTCCCGCCATCCTCGGTCGCGCCGGCTATGCCACCGCGGTCATCGGCAAATGGCACCTCGGCCTCGGCGACAAAGCCCCGGACTGGAATGGCGAACTCCGGCCCGGTCCGCTCGATATCGGATTCGATCACTGCTTTCTCCTCCCCACCACCAACGACCGCGTTCCCCAGACGTTCGTGGAGGACCGACGGGTCCGCAACCTTGACCCCGCCGACCCGCTCTGGGTCGGAGCCGCCAAGCCTTCCGCGGACCATCCCACTGGCATCACCCACCGCAGTTCCCTCAAAATGGACTGGTCCCACGGCCACAATGATACCATCCACAATGGCATCAGCCGCATCGGATTCTACACCGGCGGCACCGCCGCACGCTTCCGCGACGAAGACCTCGCCGACACATGGATCAGCGCATCCACCCGCTGGATCGAAGCCCACAAGAACCAGCCGTTCTTCCTCTTCTTCGCTTCCCAGGACATCCACGTCCCCCGCATCGCGCACGAACGCTTCCAGGGGAAAACATCGCTCGGCCCCCGCGGCGACTGCATTCTCCAGCTCGACTGGTGCGTCGGCGAACTCATGAAATGCCTCGACCGGCTCGACATCGCACGAAACACGCTCGTCGTCTTCACCTCGGACAATGGTCCGGTCCTCGACGATGGCTACCGCGACGACGCCGTCGAGAAACTCGGCAGCCATGAACCAGCCGGTCCCTTCCGCGGCGGCAAATACAGCGTCTGGGAAGGCGGCACCCGCGTCCCCTTCATCACCCGCTGGCCCGGCACCATCCCAGCCGCCACCTCGGACCAACCCGTCAGTACCGTCGACCTCGCCGCCAGCCTCGCCGCCCTCACAAACCAATCTCCCGCACGGGACGGCTGCCTCGACAGCTTCAATGTCCTCGACGCCCTGCTCGGAAAGCCGGAAGCAACGGGCCGACCCTTCATTCTCCAGCAGGACAATGGCAGCGGGAACTTCGGCCTCCGCCGCGGCGACTGGAAACTCGTCCGCCTCAAGAACCGCGGCAAATCCCAGGCACGCGTCAGCCGCGGCGAACCTCCCCTGCCGACCGCCACGCACTCGCTCTACAATCTCAAGACCGACCCCGGTGAACGCTCGGACGTCTCAGCCCAGCACCCGCAGGTCGCTGCCGAACTGACCGCGGAACTCGACCGCATCATCGCCGGCCGGACCCGCCCGGAAAAGTGAGCACTCCCGCCAGGCACCGTTCATGGACGCATCCATTCATGGCTGGCTGACGGCCTTCGCCTTCCTGGTGGCCTCGGCCATGGCGGGCCCAGCCGACTGGATGCCCGGCCCGGAGGACCACTGCCAGCTCACATGGTCCGAAGCCGCCCCCCGCGCCTTCCAGCAACCCAAACCGGCCACCGAAATCCTCTGCTTCCAGTACGGTCGCGAGGAACTCCGCTTCGATGCCGCAGCCGTCCGCCCCGTCTCCGGCACATGGGAATGCTCGGTCACCGCAGAGGGCCGCCGCTTCGTGTGCACCGGCTCCATGAAAACAGACGACCCCTTCCACCAGCCGGTCCGCTTCGTGGAAGCAGGCCCCAGCTTCCAGCGGGTCGCCTGCGAAGCCCTCGTCTTCACTGACGAAAACGGCCGCACTCTCCCGCAGACGGGACGACTCGAAATCTCCACATGGCCGGACCGCCTCGCCTTCCATTTCCAGATCGCAGACGCGCTGCCCGCCACCCTCCGCTGGAACAATCTCAGCGCCTCCGGCACGGGCTCGGTCATCCTCACCACAAAACCTCCGGCTCCTGAAGCCACGGTCTCGGCTGAAGTTCCCACGCGGCACGACCCGGCCCTCGGGGCGGTC
>CAZSDE010000330.1:0-4824 GCA_964605435.1 uncultured Akkermansia sp. | reverse complement strand
AGATCCAGCCAGCCATCGTTGTCGAAATCCGCAAACTTCCCACCCCACGACCACCCAGCCTTCATCACCGTCATCGCCGGACGCTCCAGCCCAGCCACCTGCCGGAACCGCCCGTCCGCTTCCTGATGGTACAGCCAGTTCCCCTGAGCCGACTCCACGTAGCTCGGCGATAAACCAGGCACCATAGCCGTGATGCGGCGCCCCGCCTTGCTGTACATGTTGGAGACATAAACGTCCTCCTTCCCGTCGTTGTCATAGTCCCCCCAGCTCGCCCCCATCGCAAACCCATAGGATGTAATCCCAGCCTCCTTCGTCACATCCACAAAACCCGCCTCGCCTTCGTTCCGCAGCAGATTGTCCGGAGCCCAGTCGTTGGCCACATAAAGATCCACATCCCCATCCCGGTCATAGTCCCCCCACGTCGCCTGCAGCGTGTTCTTCCATAACCCCACCACCGCATTCTCCGGAGCCGGCTCGAACACCCCCCGGCCACGGTTCACCAGCAGCATGTTCGGCGGCCCCACCTGATCCAGCAGCTCGGGAAATGCCCCATCCGGCGAACGCGACCGCTCCGCCTTCAGCCGCCGCCGGTACTCGGCCGCCTGCACCGGAGGCAGAAACTCATCCATCCAGTCAAAATCATCTGCCGCCACCAACGCAACCCCGCCGGATGGCGACGACTGCGGCGGTGCCGCCGGACGGTACGTGCACAGATACACATCAAGCAATCCATCCCGGTTGTAATCAGCCGCACTCATCGAAACCACCGCCATCGGCGACCAATCAGGAGCCTTGTGCTGCACATACACCCCCCCCCGGTTCTCCAGATAGGCAGTCTTCAGCAGGCTCCGCCCCAGCAGCGCATCCGGATCCCCGTCATTGTCGAAATCCGCAAACACCGCGCAAGTCGTGTGACCAGGCAAATCCAGCCCGTACCGCGCCGACTCCTCCGCAAAAGTGCCATCCCCGCGGTTCACCAGCAGTCGGTTCTTCCCGATCCGCACCATCACATAAAGATCATCCCACCCATCCCCATTCACATCAACCACCGCCAGCCCGGGCTTATGATTCGACGAGATCGGCGCAAAGTAAGGATGCGGAACTTCCTTCTGGCCCGACTCATAATACCGCACGCTGGCCGCTTCATGACCACACCGCCGCAACTCCTCCGCACCCCCGGACACGGCCTTGTCCAGCACTTCCGTGAAGAGACGCTCCTTCACCGTCGCCACCTCGAACTTCCTCGTCCCCCACGACACTCCCCGCCCTCCCGCCGGAACTCAAGATCCAATGACGCCCGGAAACTCGCCCACACCCCCGCCTTGAGAAAACCCAGTCCCTCGAACCCGGCACTCGACCGGTACTGGTCCGCCTCCCCTCCCGGATGCTCCCCCTTCACAAGATACACCTTCGCATGCTCAAACCAATCCACCGCCCCCAGCACACTGCCCCACAATACCAAACCCTCCCGCCCACGCTCCCCAACCGACTCCACCGGCCACTCCATCCACTGCAGCCGACTCTTCCCCTCCCAACCCTCCGGCAACCGCCCCACATCCGCCACCCTGACCTTCCCCCCCGCAAAAAGGTCGGCACTCTTCTCCCCAGGCAGCCGCATGGCTGCCACATCCGAGGACAACAAGGCCATCCGCGGCCCCAACTCCAGATAGGTCTCCTCAGCCATCACCAGATCCCCAATGACCCGCGCATCTGCCACTTCCTGTCCCACACGGCCACCCCCGCGCCACCACCAGGCCAGCAACACACCAGCCATCAGCACGCCGGCCACCAAAGCCGCCCGCCCTTTTCCCCATCTGCTCAATTGACCTGTTCTCATCTCCCTTTCATCGCTATCAGCCCCCACCCCAGTCAGCAAGAACTGAGTTCGCAAGTTGCAGCCTGTTTCTTTTTCTTCACGGAATGCTAATTCCAAACTTGACAATTCTTCACTTTTCACGCCTCCTACCTCGAAATTCGCCACCTTCCCCCATGAAGCACTTCCTTTCCTGCCTCTCCCTCGCTGCCCTCGTGGCCGCCTCCCCTTCCCAGGCCGCCACCGTGTGGTCGGTCGGAGTTGACGACAACGACTGGCCCGTCAATGGCATCGGCGGCGGTCCCGACACCGACTTCCTTCAGGAAAACGGCTCCATCAATGCCCTCCCGGGCAGCCCCATCTCCCCTAGCACGGCCCCGCAGACCAGCGATAACGATTACTACTTCGCCGGTTCCTACACACTCGTCCCGTCAGGCGTCGAATCCTTCTACGGTGCCTACACCCCCGTCGGGACCGTCGCCTCGGACGAAACCGCATGGGAGCGCGCCTTCGCCGGCGGTGACAACGACCTCCGCATCCATTTCAACCTCGGCAACACCTTCCAGCCCGGCGACCTCGCCACCATCTCGTTCGATCCCCTCAACCTCCACACCGGCGGTGACGTCCCCGATTCCCGCTACGGCATCGAACTCTACTTTAATGGCGTCCTCGTCCGCTCGGAACAAGTCATCCGCCCCGGCGATCTGAACAAAACGTACACTTCCGACCCCTTCACACTCGGCAGCGTAGGTGCCGTCACCGGACCAGGAGCCGACAACATCGTCTCCCTCCGCGGCATCAGCTACAGTAACGCTGGCGGCGGCGCATGGATGGGCATCGACTACGTCAAACTCGACGTCACCCCCATCCCAGAACCAGGCAGCGCTCTGCTCGCGTCGGCAGCCGCCTTGGGGGCCGCCCTCTCCCGCAGACGCTCGCGCACGGCCTGATGCCCTGCGCAAAAAGGTGGTCCGCGCGCGGGTAGGCAAAACCACCCAGCAGGGGGCCCCTTCCCTCCAGTACTCGCTGCCACCTCGCAGGGAACGGACACGTTTCCTCAAGAGAAATAATCCCATTGATTTCCCGGCGGCCGAACGCCTCCAGCCACTTCCTCCACCGGCCAGCCCACCCAGGCAATTCTTCCTCCTCCTGACGAATGTGATTGCCACACCCGGCGAGGAATTGCTTTCATTCACCCAAGATGAAGCTTTCCCCTGCTTTCCTGCTCGTCTGCGCCTTCCTCGGCACCCTTCCCACGAGTTCCCACGCCGCCGTTCTCTGGACCTGCGGCCTCGACGATAACGCATGGCCCGTCGGCGACGGCGGCGGAACCAATGCCTCCTTCGTCCAGGAAAATGGTGTCATCAACGACCTCCCCGGCTCGCCCCTCAGCCCGGAAGTCAATACCCAGTCGGATAACGACTACTACTTCGCAGGCACCTATTCCTCCCTCATCGCCACCAACGGATCCTACTCCCCCGTCGGCACCGTCACCGCCAACGAGGAATCCGCCGAACGCGCCTTCGCCGGAGGCGACCTCGCCCTCCGCTACCACTTCAACGTCCCCGCCACCTACGGCCCCAACGACCGACTCACCGTCACCTTCGACGCTCTCAATCTCGACGGCAGCGGTGCAGACCCCCGCTTCGGCGTGGAAATCTACGTCAATGGCTTCAAAGTCATGGACGAAGTCCTCATCCGGACCGCCCAGTTCGACACCGACTTCACCTCCACCCCGAAACGCCTCTCGGAACTCGGCATCGTCACCGGCCCCGGCGCGGACAACATCGTCACCCTGAAAGGCGTCAGCTACAACGCCGCCGGAGGCGGCAACTGGATGGGTGTCGACTTCGTCCGCGTCGATATCGATTCCACCCCGCTCATCGTCAATACCTTCACCACCAACGACAGCATCCTCCGCCCCGGCGAGTCGGCCACGCTCTCATGGACCCTCGCCATGCCTGACGCCACCGTCTCCATCTCGCCAGGCATCGGCGACGTGACCGCCCTCACTTCCCAGGGATCCGGCAGCATCAGCGTCTCCCCAGCCACCACTACCGTCTATACCCTCACCGCCTCAGCCAACGGCCAGACCCAGACCAAAACCGTCAGCATCTCGGTCTCCACATGGGCCGCCATCTTCGAAGCCGGCCGCGACGACGCCTCCATGGCCGAATTCAGCCACGAGAACGCCGCCGACGACGATTACTTCTTCGCAGGCAATCACACAGCCTCGGGAGGCCTCAACCAGTCAGCAGACGAATCCCTCAACGACGACACCAATACCAATACCCCCGCCGGCCAGACCGGCAACCCAGCCATCGGATTCGAACGCGCCCTCACAGAAGCAGACCCCCGACTCAATGTCTGGTTCATCCCGCCCACCTCCCACGTCGACCCCACCGCCAGACACCGCATCACCGTCGATGTCCTCGGAGTCGGCAGCCCAGCCGGCGGAGCCCAGGCCCACCGCCTCGAAATCTACCTCAACGACAAACTCCTCCGCTCGGAAAATTCCCTCACCTCGGCCCGCAATATCCAGTTCGAAGTCACCGGCATCACCTCCGGTCTCCGCAACGGCTCGAACCGGCTCTCCCTCGTCCGCACCGGCGGCAACCTCGCCGGCTGGATCAATCTCGACCACGTCATGATGGAATACGCCCCAGGGGATACCCCGCCAGCCATCACCATGTCAAAAGACCCCATTCTAGGCACTCGGCGGCTGTCGTGGACTTCTTCCCCCGGCCGCACCTACCGCGTCCAGTCCAGCACCGACAATGGTGCCTCATGGCTCGACCTCATCGGCGGCTTCCCCACCAGCGGAGCCCCCGGCACCAGCCTCCTCTTCGAAGACCGCACCACCCCACACAGCACCCCGGACCCCGCCTACCGCGCACTTCTGGAATAGAAGCGCGCCTTTTCCCCTCGTCTGGCGCCATCCCGGTTCCCGCAGCCAAGCTCAGGGCGCTCCCCCTATCAGCCCGCAGTTCCGAGACCTTCGACTGCGGCGC
>CAZSDE010000329.1:2795-4828 GCA_964605435.1 uncultured Akkermansia sp. | reverse complement strand
TGTCGCACCCCAAGCACGCTCCACCCGCCATCACTGCGCAGATTCTCCAGCTCATAAGCCCAGCCACCGGCGGCTCCCACTCCCAGCCGCAGCACCGGTTCGACTTCCAGTTCCACCACTTCCTGCGCCCCCACCCCCGCAGCCAACGCCAGCAGTGCCATCCCGCACACCACCCCACGGCCATCAGCCCGGCCCTTCGTCAGAACCTTTCCTGTGCCCGCAGCCGTCCTCATACCCCCATCTAAGCAAATTCCCGCCGCGGACGCAATCCCCGAGTTTCCCCATCGTCCAGCCCACTGCCATCCGCCGGAAAACTCTTGCGCTCCCCCTCCTCTGCCCTACTTCTCTCCCTTCACGACCAAAGTCTCTCCTCCCATGGGCCGCATCTACCAGAATATCGTCGAAACCGTCGGCCGCACCCCGCTCGTGCGCCTCAACCGGGTCTCCGCAGGCGTCCACGCCACCGTGGCCCTCAAATGCGAATTCTTCAACCCGCTCGGTTCAGTCAAGGACCGCATCGGCATGGCCATGATTGAAGACGCGGAACAGCAAGGCCTCCTCAAAAAGGATACCGTCATCGTGGAACCCACCAGCGGCAACACCGGCATCGCCCTCGCCTTCGTCGCCGCCGCCAAAGGCTACCGGCTCATCCTCACCATGCCGGAAACCATGTCCCTCGAGCGCCGCACCCTCCTCTCCATGCTCGGTGCCGAACTCGTCCTCACCCCCGGCCCCAAAGGCATGAAGGGTGCCATCGAGAAGGCCCAGGAAATCGTCGCCGCTACCCCAGGCGCATGGATGCCCCAGCAATTCAATAATCCTGCCAACCCAGCCATCCACGAGAAAACCACCGCCGAGGAAATCTGGGACGATACCAACGGCTCCGTCGATATCCTCGTCGCCGCCGTCGGCACCGGCGGCACCCTCACCGGCGTTTCCCGCGTCCTCCACAGCCGCAAACCTTCCTTCACCGCCGTCGCCGTCGAACCCGACGCCAGCCCCGTCATCTCCCAGACGCTCGCCGGCGAACCCGTCGTCCCCGCCCCTCACAAAATTCAAGGCACCGGTGCCGGCTTCGTCCCCGGCAACCTCGACCTCCCCCTCGTCTCGGAAGTCATCCGCGTCACCAACGACGACGCCTTCGCCATGGCCCGCCGCCTCGCCACCGAAGAAGGCATCCTCGGCGGCATCAGCACCGGTGCCAATGTCGCCGCCGCCCTCAAAGTCGCCGCACGCCCCGAAAACAAAGGAAAACTCATCGTCACCATCGGCTGCTCCACCGGAGAACGCTACCTCTCCACCGACCTCGCCGCCGAAGCCCGCGCCAAAGTCGGTGCCTGAAGCCCCGCGCCAGCCCCCTCCGTCCAACCCTTTCCCCAAGCCACCATGGCCGATCCCACTCCCTCCAAACCACCCGTCGCCGTTCTCGAATACGAACCAACGGCCTTCGAATCAGCCCTCCTCCGCCATAAACCGAAAATCGTCCTGGTCTCGGCCCTCGCCCTCCTCGGCACTCTCGCCTACTGGGGAAACCGACTCTGGACCGATCACAAGCAGAAGGAAGCCGCCCTCAGCTTCGTCCGCGCAGAAACGGTGGCCGACCTCAAAGCTGCCGCCGATGCCCACAGCTCGCAGACCGCAGGCGGCAATGCCCTCGTCCTCGCCGCCAGCCTCCTCAGCGCCGACCGCCCCGGCGAAGCCGTCGATACCCTCAAGAACTTCATCAGCCGCTTCCCCAATCACCCCCTCCGCGGCCTCGCCGAATTCCGCATCGGCGACTACCTCCTCCAAACCCCAGACAAGGAAGGAGCCGCCCGCCAACTGGAAGAAGTAGCCTCCAAAGCAGGACCCGACGCCGCCGTCTACGCACCCCTCGCCCTCCTCAGACTCGGAGACCTCAAATGGGCAGCCGGTGACACCGAGGGAGCCAAGAATTTCTACGACCGCATCCTCACCACCCCAACCTTCGCCTCCAGCCCCGTCCGCCAGGAAGCACAGGAAAAGCATGTTTTGGATGATTGAGCTATGTTCAA
>CAZSDE010000329.1:2209-2785 GCA_964605435.1 uncultured Akkermansia sp. | reverse complement strand
GTCGATAACCAACTCCGCCAGACGCCCCCCACCCTCGTCGAGTTCGTTCCGGAATCGCCCCCCGCCACCCCGGGAGCCCCCAACACCCCAGCGGACCCCTCCGCCCCTCCCGCCCCCACCGTCCCCGGCGAAATCTCTTCCCCTTCCCTCCTCGAAGAACCCGCCACACCAGCAGCCCCCGCGCCTCTCGACGTCAAAGGGAAAATCACATCTCCTTCGCTCCTCGAGGAACCCGCCGCACCAGCAGCCCCCGCTCCTGCCGCCGACACCACCAAACCAGCGGAGCCCGCAGCCAAGTAACCGCCCCCCGCTCCAAACCTCTTCACCGGTCAGGCGATGGTCCCTACAAGGGCCATCGCCTTTCCTTTTCCCCCTCCGAACCCGCCCCAATAGTGGAACCGGCGTCCCGCCGGTTATCTCCCAACAAGCCCTTCCCACTTCCCACTTCTCAAATCCCTCCATCACGCCGCCAGAACGTCCAGCAGGCTGCGCGCCACCACGCCCGGCCGGTTCATCACATGGGTGTCTATCATCGTGGTGCTCACGTCGTTGTGGCCCGGCAATTCCTGCAGAGTC
>CAZSDE010000329.1:0-2199 GCA_964605435.1 uncultured Akkermansia sp. | reverse complement strand
ACGTATGTCGCAGCGAGTGACACGTCACCTGACGCAAGACGCCACAGCGCCGGGCGGAGTCGGCGAGAAGGCGTCCGACCGTATTCTCGTGGACATGCCAGCGGATCAGGTGCCCGGTAGCTGATTCCACAATGAGACTCTGTCCGCCAAAGACATACTGCCATGCCCACGAACGCAAGGCTATCGGAGGCTGCCACTTCCGGCAGGTCCTTTCCGGACTGGCTGCACCACCGGAAAAAGCGCCGAGCCCAGCCCGGATAGCATATCACTGTGTTCCGTGAATAGGACTGGCACGCCAGATAGCCATTCAATCGCTCGCCTGCCTCCCGCCACGAACCAGCCTCTCCGCTGACCCTTCCTCCGACCGACTGACCTGCGGGTTGCCCAACCCACGATTGTTTGCCCACCCGCGCCCCGCCAGTCAGGTGAAACCACGTGGCCAGACAGGCCTTCACGCATGCCTGGCGTTCCGGTGCAAGCCGCCCGCTCACCGCCCGCAGTCACGCAATCCCCGCGGTCCGGTCAGGCGTCCGCTGCCTCCGTTCCGCCCACCTCACAAAAATCCCGACGGTCCGACGTACCGCCTCACACTCGTCGGCCACAGCTCCGAGTACCTCCATTCTTGCTAATACCTCGTCGAGAGTTCCCGCTGGCCTCTCACCTTGAACGGTGAATGCACGCATAGTGTACCCTAACACCACATCTGCGGCGTAACGTCAAGTAAAATTTTGATGGCCCCCGGCGTCGGTACCACTTTGTTTATCAGCAAATCCAAAGCATCGTTGAAAGCTCTTGCCGATTCTGTTGGTTCGGATACTGTGAGCAGGAGGTGATCATATCCATTGAATTTCAGGCAATTGGAAGAAAAAGACACCCGGCCGAACGCCCCGGTTGCCAATGGATATTCCACCAGATATAGTGGAATAATAAACTGTTAAGCCATGAAAAAACACGGGGAAATTCCAGCTTGGGGCGGCAACTACACGCCGTTTCGTCTCGTGGCTCGTGATACTGACAATTGGTCAGTCACTCTCGACGAAGTGAACGCGATGTCCTATGACAGCACGAAGCTATTTCGTTCCTCGCTCAACATTGATATTGGCATCGCACCGTTCTCCCTGATTGTGTTGTTTGATGGCACACTGGTTTTGCCAAGATGTTTGGAGATTCCGAAGGTGAGGGCACTCATGTTGTTCAATCAGCACCTCACCGATCTACTACTATCTGGCCTCTTTAGTGGAGAGATCCTCCCAGATGACGTCACCCCTGGCAGAATAAATTTATGGGGCTACCATCGACACGACTGTCCTTCTGGAAGATACTCAAAGCTATCTCAGGCCTTACGGGCTCGAAAGGCACACTCGGACGATGCGATAGCTTTGGTTGATATTCAGCCCCTGACGGTAGAAAAATACAAAAAGCACCACCAAGCAGGATCGAAGATTTCACAGAGTTTACCTGAGAATCTCGCGTCCGTTTTTCTTCCATCCTGCACTGCTTTCTGTAATGAAGAATGGGAGCGAGCCCTGATCCTAGGTTGGTCATGCGCCGAGTTACTTGTTTCTCAACTTTGGGATCAGCACGTGCTTGCGGGAGCAAGTGTAGATGGAATCAAGAAGAAACGACGCAAGGATTTTCTCTCAGACACTAGAACTTGGACCTCCTCAACCCGGATCGAATTGCTATGGCAGAAGGGGCTGATCAATGACACTATTTATGCGCATTTGGATCGTGGTCGATCAGCAAGAAATGCGTTCATTCATTCTGTGTCAGGTTGTGCGCCTGAGGACACAAGAGGCGTTATAGAGGCTGTGCTACTTCTAATCGAGAACATCGCCAGCAGTAAGGATCTTCCGTTCAATCCGTCCAATGTCCTATCGCAACTGGATTCGCGCACGACGGTTTTTCGTTCACCTATTGCTGATGAGCAAGGACGACTTCTACACGAGCCGAGATACTGGAAATATCCCGATCCTGCTCCCGGCTTTGATGACTGGGGAGATCGTCCATTTGAGAAAATCCCCGAAATACAGCTTATGCCTCTACCACCGAAGAAGTCCAACAAGACGACACTCCTAACGCCTGACCTGCCTCCAGTTCCGGCCGTCTCGACCGCTACAACCTCAACTCCGTGTTCCAGCCTCGCCCCCGGTCAGGCGTAGGAGGACTCGACGTTAGTCGTTGCTCGCGCACTCCCAT
>CAZSDE010000328.1:4040-4828 GCA_964605435.1 uncultured Akkermansia sp. | reverse complement strand
AGGAAAACCGCAAGCTCGCAGCACCCCATTCCTCGGAACTCGATATCTACGGCAGCGGCATGATGGAACTCGATGCCCAGGTCGGCCGGCTCCTCCGCAAACTCGACGACCTCAAGGCCGCCGAAAACACCATCGTCATCTTCACGACCGACAACGGAGCCATGGCCTCGTGGTTCCCGGACGGCGGCACCACGCCCTTCCGCAGCGAGAAAGCCACCACATGGGAAGGCGGGGTGCGCGTTCCCATGCTCGTCCGCTGGCCCGCCCGCATCCGCCCAGGGCGCATCTCCAATGGCATCCAGACAAACGAAGATGTCTTCAGCACGCTCGCAGCCGCCGCCGGTGTTCCCGACGTGAACGCCCAGCTCCGCACCTCCCACAAGGTCATGATCGATGGCGTCAACAACCTCGGCCACTGGACCACGGACGAACCCTCGCTCCGCCGCACGGTCCATTACTACAATGAATCGGAACTCACCGCCATGCGCATGGACCCCTGCGAACGCCACGATACCCACAATTCCCAGTTCACCGCCATGAAACTCGGAATCGCATGGGGCGGACAGGTCCAGGATGCCCTCGCCGCCCACTTCCAGTCACTCAAGGATTTCCCGCCGCGCCAGAAAGGCGCTTCGCTCAAACCCGGCGGCGAATGAGGTGCCCGCACCGCCACGCCAGCACTCGCCCGCCCATGCACCTGCGCCCCCACCTCGCGGGCATCCTCCTCGCCGCCTCTGCGTGCGCCGCCACTCCAGACAAGGCACCGGAGACGCCTCCCGCTCCCGCCG
>CAZSDE010000328.1:0-4030 GCA_964605435.1 uncultured Akkermansia sp. | reverse complement strand
GCGTGCCCTCCAGGAGCGGCAATGTCCGCGGCGTCAACCCAGACGACAACGTCACCGAGGTCGAAATCCCTCCGAAATTCAATTCGCTCGACAGCAGCAGCAACCTCTCCCTCTGGACCACTACCCGCAAGTTCGACCGCGCCATCGACGGCCGGTTCGGGCTCCATCTGGAACTTCCTCTCGCCACTTTCTCGTCCCCATTCCTCGACCGCTCCGGCATCGGAGACATCAATCTCCGCGGCCGCTTCCAGCACACCATCGGTTCATGGACCTTCCTCACGGGAGCCGAAGCGGTCCTGCCCACGGCCTCGGACGACGTCTTCGGCACGGGTCAGTTCCAGCTGAACCCGGCCATGGTGGCCATGAAGGCCTTCTCGGCCCGCACCTTCGCCGCCTGCGTCGCCAGGCACCAGTTCTCCATCGCCGGCGACCGGGACCGTCCGGAAATCGTGCAGGCGCAGTTCCGCATCATTCTCGGTCACACCACCCCCTCAGGCTGGTGGTTCCTTGCCGACCCTCAGCTGTGGCTCGACTACGAAAACGGAAACCGTACCTGCTTCGCACCGGAAGCGGAAGCCGGACACACGTTCGGCCGCTCCATCGGGGTCTGGCTGCACGGCGGAGCCCGGCTCGGAGGAAGCTGGCAGCGCGACGAGTGAAACATCAGCGGCGGCATCCGCTTCCTCTCTTTCTGATTCCCTCAAATCTCTTCCGATTTTCCCATGACACCTCCCCCAAGGCTACCGGCCCTCGGTTCGGCCCTCTGCCTCGCCGCCAGTGCACCGCGCACCTCCCCCGCCGGCACCCCGTCACCGGCTGCATCAGCCCACGCCATCAACCCATGGCAGATCACCACGGGCCCGGTCCAGACCACCTTCAGCCTCGCCGGAACCCTCCAGGCAACCCCCGGATTCCACGCCTTCTGGGGCCTCGCCGATACCTTCGCTGCGGACAGCCAGTACCCCAAAGATCACTTCTGGGCCGAAGGCTACCTCCGCCTAGGACTCCGCTCGGCATGGACCATCTCACCCGCAGTCTCGCTCTACGCCGGACTCGCCGCAGTCGCCTCGGGAACAGCCGGCGATGACTACTTCATGACCGGATCCACCGGCCGCGTCCTCATGGAAGACGCCTTCGCAGGCATCACATGGAAATCAGGGACCCTCACCGCCGACGTCTCGACCGGCATGCAGCCATACACCATCGGACATTCCCTCCTCATCGGCGTCGGCGGCGGCAACGGCTTCGAACGGGGAGCCGCCGCCATCTTCCCACGCAAATCATGGGAACAGTCCGCCATCGCCCGCTTCTCCGCCGGACCATGGCAGCTCGATGGCTTCTGGATCAATGCCCATGAACTCGATTCCGCAGATTCAGGCACGGAACTCGCCGGCACCCGACTCGCATGGAACCCATCGGCGCAGGCGTCCCTCGGAGCCGCATGGTTCACCGCCGTCCGCTCGGCCTCTCCCTACCCCGCCAGCCCCGTCGGCCTCATCCCGGACGGCCGCGACGGACTCCAGACCTTCGATGTCTTCGGCCAATGGTCGCCCCAGGACGGTGCCATGGAGGGCTTCTCACTACGAGGCGAAATCGCCTTCCAATACCAGAACGATATCAGCCAGCGTGCCTTCGGCGGCGGCCTCGAACTCGGCTACCAATGGAAACAGCTGACCCTGCAGCCCCGCCTCAGCTACTCGCCACGCTACTTTTCCGGCGACGACCCCAATACCACCGACCGCTTCGAACGCTTCGACCCCCTTTTCTACGATGGCGGCCCCGCCACATGGTCGTCAGGAAGCGCCAGTTCGTTCGCTCTCTACAACGCCAACGTGGTCTCCCACCGCGTCCGCCTCGAACTGACCCTCTCTCCAAGCGACTTCGTCAATCTCAACTACTGGTACTCCCACGCGGCTGAAACCGGCAGCCCCATCCAGTTCGGTCAAGCCGCCCGCATTGTCGAAATCAGCGGCTCTCCAGCCCTCGTCAGCGGCGTCCCGCGCCGCGGACTCGCCCACGACCTCTGGCTGGAACATACTCACGCCTGCAATGACCACTGGTACCTCTCATGGGGCATCGCCGCCTCCTTCCCCGGCAGCGGAATCCGCGCCATCACCCGCAATCCCGCCGACTGGTGGGGCGGCCTCGTGAACGTCACCTTCCGCTACTGAACACCGCGGCCACTACCCAACTTTCCGCTTCCCCTCCCGCCTTCCACGTCCAGCATGGCGACCCCGCCCATGCTCACCCGCCGCATCATCCCCTGCCTCGATGTCGACCAAGGCCGCGTCGTCAAAGGCACCAAGTTCCTCTCCCTCCGCGACGCCGGCGACCCCGTCGAGTCCGCCGTCGCCTACAACCGCCAGGGCGCCGATGAACTCGTCTTCCTCGACATCACCGCTTCCTCCGATGGCCGCAGCACCATCATCGATGTCGTGGAACGCACCGCCTCGCAATGCTTCATGCCCCTCACCGTCGGGGGCGGCATCCGCACCGTCGATGACATGAAAACCATGCTCCGCGCCGGTGCCGACAAGGTCAGCATCAACACCGCCGCCATCCTCAACCCAGCCCTCATCAACGCCGGAGCCGAAACCTTCGGTTCCCAATGCATCGTCGTCGCCATCGACGCCCGCAGCAATCACGACGGAACATGGCGCGTCTTCACCCACGGCGGCCGTAAACCCACGGAACTCGACGCCGTCGCATGGGCCCGCGAAGTCGCCACCCGCGGAGCCGGCGAAATCCTCCTCACCAGCATGGACGCCGACGGCACCAAGGCCGGCTACGACATCGCCCTCACCCGCGCCGTCAGCGACGCCGTCCCCATCCCCGTCATCGCCAGCGGCGGAGCCGGCAACCTCGACCACATGGTCTCCGTCCTCTCCGACGGCCACGCCGACGCCGTCCTCGCCGCCAGCATCTTCCACTTCGGCGAACACACCGTCGCCAGCGTCAAGGAATACCTGAATAGCCACGGTATTTCCGTTCGTTTATAATCATTCATGGAAATTATAGGATTCTATCCACTGGACGAACTCCCGCTCCCTCGCTAAAACTTGAACTCATGAGTAAAAACATCCAGCAGTTCAAAGGTGCCGACTGGTACGCCTGTCCGTCCTGTGGCGGCGAGGTGCGCGTCGGTTCCTCCGGCTGCAAAGCCTGCGGCCCCGGTATCCCGGAAGCATGGCTTCAGGATGATTACCTCGACGGCATCGACCTCCCGGACAAGGATTCCGACTTCCGCTACGAGGAATTCGCCAGCCGCGAATTCGGTGTCGCTTCCCAGATCAAACCAGCCCACCTCAGCTGGAAATGGTGGTTCGTCGGAATCACGCTCGTAGCCCTGCTTCTCGCGGGTTCCTTCCTCTGACCGGAACGCACAGGCTAGCCGTCCCCAGTGACGCGCCCCCAGTAGCAGATAACTGCGGAATCCTCAGAGCCGCAGTCCCCAGTGCGCCCCGGCCCAACGCAGCAGCGCAAAAAGCACCACGGTGAGCAAGGCCCCGGCTACCAGCGCCCCGTAAAAGCCCCACCAGCGCACCAGCACCGGAAAGACAAGGAACATCGGTAGCGTCGGCAGCACATACCAGAAGGTGTACCAGGCATGATCCGACACCTTCCGGGCTCCCTCGCCCGGTGCCGCCTCATGGAAAATCCAGATCATCCCGATGATCGACACAAACGGCAGGCTCGCCACCAGCGCCCCCAGCCGGTCACTCCGCTTCACCAGTTCCGTCACCGCAAAAATAACCCCCGCACTCAGCAGAATCTTGACGACCGGAAATACACTCATGACCCAGTGCCAGTACGCCAACCGACTCCCTCCCGCCAGCGGGAATCCTCCCGCCCAGCCATGGCCACCATCCCATCGCAGAACAGCCAGCCCCTTCCAAGGCTGCGGCCCCTTCAAAACTTGACGCCGCCCTCCGTGGTCGCGTAGAATGCCACCATGAAGATCCGATCGGCATGGATGGCGGCAGCAGTTTCGCTGGCAACCGCAAGGCCCGCGGAAGCACAGAGCGGAGCG
>CAZSDE010000327.1:2683-4829 GCA_964605435.1 uncultured Akkermansia sp. | reverse complement strand
CGCAGACGCTCCAGCACGGCATTCTCATTGTAGAATCCCGCATACACTTTCCGGATGGCCCGGAAAACACCCCGCTCGGACGATTCCTCAGGATCACAATGACTCGGCCCACCGCCGTCTCCATCGGTGTCGTCCTCAAGACAGCCACTGAAGCTGTCGTACAAGCCTGCCCCGCTGAATCCCGCGGTGTCTTCCAGATTCGTGGAACTCCGGAAGCGGATCTTCGCTCCGGACAGCCCCGCATTCCAAAGCATGGCCATCACCTCAGCCCGCTCCGCCGGCGTGAATTCGCTGGCCGCCACCGCGCCACGGATCAATTCAAGATCGCTCCGCAATGCCGCCATCACCGGTGGATAGACATGCCGCGAGAGCAGCCCGCCAATATACGATCCCAGACTGCCGCCGCCAGGCCCAGGCCGCTTCATGAGAGCATCCCAGAGATCAAAGGTGATCGCGAGCGCCGGATGCGGGGAATGCTCCGGCAGAGCGCGCCGCAGGAATCCGAAATTCGCCGCCTTGCCCCCGCAGAACGGAAGGTCGGCGGGCGTGAGCCCATCAGCCGGCAGCACCAGCTTGCCGCGGTTCTGCCGCGGCGTCACCTGCAGCGGCCCTCCCCGCTTCATCGCCAGAATCTCCTGCCGCCGTTCGTCACTCAGCATGCCCGTCACGTCGCGCACATCGATCCGGCAGCCTTCCCCATCCCTCTCCACCACCAGCAGAACCTCCCGGCCCGCAAGGGCTTCCAGCTCGGACCGCAGACCTTCCCCGTTGGCATACGCAAACGGCAGCAGTCCCGACCGCGCAAGGAGCACAACATGAGAATTCGGCGTCGCCGGGGAAAGACTCACATACCCAGCCAGCACGGGCAATTCGGATGGCACACGGTCGGTCACCAGAATGTCAGCCAGCCCCAACCGCCCATCCCCGAGCGCCCCCGCAATCTCCGCCGCAGGCAGCACCACCACTTTCCCCAGCGCCCAGCCCTCTGAATAACAGATATTGTCATCCGCCCAGCGATCCAGCCCGGAAACCTCCACTCCCTGCGCAGCCAGCCAGTCCCGGGCAGCCTCGGCCGCTTCCTGCTGCTCTGGCGAAGGCATGTAATACACCCTCCAGCCGTCCGGCAGGCCAAGACGCTGCCGCACCAGACCAAACCACCCAGCGACCGACTCCACCGGAAAGGCCACCGCCCCGGAAATCTCTATCCCAACCTCCCGCACGGCCAGATCCGGAGCCCGGAACACAGATCCCACCACCATCCGCTGACCCACGCCGGGATAAAGCGACTGCAGCCCGAACTCGACCGGCCCCATCGCACCATAGCCAGGCAGCCTCGCCCGCGCAAACTGCAGATGATAGGGATACTTCACGCTGTCCTGAAAATAGACCTTTCCGGGCTCGGCCAGCTCCAGCAGCCACTTCACCGATGCCACCCCGCCGCTGGCCCCCTGCCACAAACCAGCCCCCGTCACCACCATCTGATTCGACCAGTCATCCTCGGCAGTCACCGGCGTCAGCCGCAGACGGTAGAATCCCGCAGACCGGCCACCCGACGCACCGTCCGCATACGGCCAGAGCTGCCCACTTACCCGCGCCGCTTCCTGCCAGGCTCCCAGGCCCGCCCCGCGCTCCAGCACAATTCTCTGCCCTGCGAATTCACTACTCTGCAGCCACGGCACCCCGCCTTCCAGCGACAACACCAATTCCCCTGCCCGTGCCCACACCATTCCCCACATCCATACTGCCACCAGCAGCGGAAACGGCAGAATTCGAACCTTCATCGCAGGGAATCATAACAGATCCCCGCCACCCTCGCCAGCCGGTTTCCCGCGCACGGCCACCACCCCCGCCAGCCCCACCTCAGCGCCGACGCCGCAGCGCCACCGCGAGCACCGCCAGCCCAAGGCTGGCCACTGTCGACGGCTCAGGGATGCTGTCCACACTGGCCGTGAAATAGACTCCCCAATCCTGGGCCGCGCCGGTCGTCGTACGCACCTGCACCGTGTCCGCAAGATACCCCGACCCCGCCGCACCCGCCCCAGGTTCCACAATCATCCGGAACTGCGCCACATCAACGGAGTCATCACCAGTCTCCGAAAACACCATCCAGTAGGTTGTGTCCCGATCGAGTGAAACCGACGGGAAA
>CAZSDE010000327.1:0-2673 GCA_964605435.1 uncultured Akkermansia sp. | reverse complement strand
TCCACTTGATCCCACGAAATCCCATTCTCGGACACTCCCAGCAGCGTTCCCACATCCGCCACCCCGGTGCCTCCCGTGAAACTGCTGTACACCTTCAGGTAAACCGGCGTCGCACTGGAGGTCACCTGACCAGCCGCCGAACCGAACTGCGGAGTCGTCGCATCATTGAACCCAGGCCGATGCAGCGTCAGCGAGGTCAGCAGAACGGTCTGCTCCAGAGGTGCCGACGGTCCACTGCCTCCCGCCTGCGGACGGAAGGCAAAGGCACGGAGATTGGCCCGGTCACCAGAAGCAACAGTCGCCGCCGTGTTGTCGATGAATACCGAAGCCGCCGAAGCAGGAAGGGCCGCAAGTCCAAGGCAGAGCAGTGACAGTTTCATGACCTCACCGTATGCCCCCGCGCCCCCTCCTGCCAGCCTCCATCGCCTGTCCAGTCCACGGACAAGTCGACCACCTCAGATGCTCGCCCCGCTCACAAAGGAAGGCAGCAAGCGATCGGTTGATGCCGCAGGCACTTCTCCGTCGACCCACTGGAAAACGATCCGCGCCAACTGGCCTGCATACCGCCCCGGCGGAAGTTCGTACCGCGCCGGCACGGGCACCGCATGCAGCAGCATAGGATCATCGTCCCGCGCCACTACCCGCACATCAGCCGGCACCCTGAATCCCTGCTGCTGCAGGCGACCGAGCACAGTCAGGGTGTGCGTGCTGTGACAAACCAGCAATCCATCCGGTGCCCCGGATTGCCCCATCACCGCATCCAATGCCCGGCACAGACCATCGGGCGTCCCATCGTGCCGGATCACCGTCACACCATGCCGACCAGCCCCCTCGCGGAATCCGGTCTCGCTTTCCTCGTCCCCAGGCAATGCCGAACGTGGAATGACCAGCCCCAGCCGCCGCGCCCCGCGCGCAAGGAGACGCCCGGCCGCATGACGGCACGCCGCAAAGTAATCCCAGTCCACCGCGGGCAGCGCGACCCCGGAAACCATCGACCCAGCCACCGCACACGGCAATCCCTGACCCGCAAACCACTTCTGCACGGGCCCGCTCGCCCGCAGCAGGATCCACACGGCATCCCCATGCTGCCCGACAAGGTCCTGCAGTACCCGATGCGCCCGCGGCAGCGAAACCGCCGCGCTCACGACCAGTTCCATCGCCATGCCACGCGACGTCAATTCTCCACGCAGCGCATCCATCCAGAGCAGCTTGGTCACCGTCAGCCCAGCATGCGGCACAGGGCTCAGCACCACCACGCGGGACAAAGCCACGGTCGCCCGCCGAGCCCGCACCACCTTCACAATCTCCCGACGCCGACCCTTGCTGCCCCGCAGCACCCCATCGGCCTCCAGCTTCGCCAGCGCCCCACGCACCGTCGCCCGGCTGATGTGGAGCCGGCGGCACAGGGTCAATTCCCCTGGCAGCATGCCGGTCCACGTGCCGGCTTCAATCTCGGCACGCAGAATCACAGCCGCCTGCGCTGCCAGCGAATCGCGACGGAGAATCATGGCCATGCATGCATCGGTACGCCCTCCCGCGCCAGCACCAAGCCCCCCCCGTGCCGCAGATGCGGACTCCTCCCTCGCGCCAGCCCTGCCATCCTCCCACCGCATGAAGTTCCTCATCGGCCTTTGCCTGCTCGCCTTCCTCGCTCCCGCCACCCCGGCCGCCACCCCGGCCGCCACCACCCCCCCGAACATCGTCTTCATCCTCGCCGATGACATGGGCTGGGGCGACCTCAAAGCGAATTTCCCGGATAGCCGCATCAGTACACCGAACCTCGACCGCCTCGCCGCCGCAGGCATGCGCTTCAGCGACGCCCACAGCGCTTCGGCTGTCTGCACACCCACACGCTACGGAGTCCTCACCGGACGCTACTGCTGGCGATCCCGCCTCAAAAAGGGCGTCCTCGGCGGCTGGTCGCCAGCTCTCATCGAACCCGATCGCCCCACGGTGGCCTCGTTTCTCAAATCGAAGGGCTATGCCACGGCCTGCCTCGGCAAATGGCACCTCGGCATGAACTGGTCACCAGACAGCAGGGAATTCGGCGACGGCATCGAACCAGCCCGCAACCCGGACCGCATCGACTTCACCCAGCGCGCCCGCGGCGGACCAGACGACCTCGGCTTCGATCACTGGTTCGGTATCAGTGCCTCGCTCGACATGCCGCCCTACGCTTTCATCCGCGACGGCCTCATCGAAGGCAAACTCACCGCCCGCAAGAAATGGATCCGCGAAGGCCCGGCCACGCCCGACTTCGAAGCCATCGATGTCCTCCCCGCTCTCAACCGCGCCGCAGTCGCATGGCTCGATGAACGCGCCCCCCACCCCCAACCCCTCTTCCTCTACCTCCCCCTCCCCTCGCCCCACACTCCCGTGGTCCCCTCAGCCACATGGCAGGGCCGCAGCCCCATCGGCCCCTACGGCGACTTCGTCATGGAAACCGATGCCGTCTGTGGATCAATCCTCGATGCCCTCGACCGCCTCAAGCTGGCAGAAAACACCGTCGTCATCTTCACGAGCGACAACGGAGCCACCCCTGACAGCTCCAGCAAGGAAACCGACCGCCGCGGCCACATCTCCCATGGCCCATGGCGCGGCACCAAAGCCGATATCTGGGAAGGTGGTCACCGCGTCCCCTTCATCGCCCGCTGGCCCGGCCACACGCCGACC
>CAZSDE010000326.1:0-4836 GCA_964605435.1 uncultured Akkermansia sp. | reverse complement strand
GAGAGCACCCCGGCAAAGACGGGCCGGGTAATGAAGAAACCAGAGAAATTCATGGTGGCTCCGGATCAGGGCTTGGTCACCGCCGCGGCTTCAGCGGCCACATGCTGCACGGGCATGCCCGGCATGAAGATCTTCGCATGGCCACGCACCACCACTTTCTCTCCGGCCTTCAGCCCGCTCCGGATCACCCGCCTCCCCGCAAAGACATCCCCCAGCTCCACCGGACGATACTGCGCCAGGCCAGCCTCATCGACCACATACACGAACTTCCGCGCCAGATCAGTCTGAATGGCACTGTCGGGCGTGGTGACAGCCTTCCACGTCCCCGTGACGGGCAACCGCAGCCGCGCAAACAAGCCCGGCGTGAGCGCCGCCTCGGGATCGGGAAAAACCGCCCGCAGCACCATGCTCCCAGTGCCCGCATCAACGCGGTTATCGAAGGATTCGACCTTTCCTTTATGCGGATAGCCTTCCTCTCCACTCAACTGCAGCTCGACCGGAATCTCCGTCCCATTCTGCCCCGCCCGGCCCGATCCCTTCATCCGCAAAAGGGTATTCGCGTCAATGTCGGCATACACGTGCACCGGATCGACACTCACAATGGTCGTGAGCAAGGACGCCGCACCAGGCATGCCGCTCACAACATTCCCCACCGTAATGAGGGCGCGTCCCACCCGGCCACTCACGGGAGCCGTGACCCGGCAGAATTCCACATCCAGCTGCGCCGCCTTCACAGCCGCATGCGCCGCCGCCAGCGCTGCCTGCGCCTGCAGATGCTGCGATTCCCGCGTCTCCGCCTGCTCGGGCGAAATCGCCTTCGCCTTCAGAAGCTCCGCCGCCCGCGAAAATTCCCGCTTTGCCGACGCGGCCGCGGCCTCGGCCCGCTGATGCTCGGCTTCGGCCTGCTCCAGCTTCGCCTGATACGGACGTTCATCGATCCGGAACAGAACATCGCCCTGCTTCACCAGCTCGCCTGCCTGAAAGGCGACCTCGGTCAAGGCTCCCGATACCCTCGGACGCAATTCCACACTTTCCACAGCCTCGACCCGCCCATTCAGCTCGGTCCAGTCGGTCAGTTCCCGTTCGTCAGCGGGCTCAATGGTCACCGGCACCGGCCCCATCGGCGGCGGCCCGCCAACGGCCCCTGCCTTCGGTCGGCACGAGACCAACCCACCCAGTAAACCAAGCAGCGCCAGCCCGGCAGCCAGCTTCCCGTTCCAATCGTTCGTTGTCGTCTTCTTCATCGCGTTTGCATCGTTCAAATTCACTTCAGGCCACCGCCACCACCCCACGCGGCTGCGCAATCGCCACGACCCCTTCCTCCAGTCCTTCCAGCACCCCCAGATCATTGGCAATGCGGGCCTGGGTCAGCAATCCCTCCACATAGGCAAAAACCCGGCGTGCCCGGACCGCGGCATCCTCCGGCCGCACCCCGGGATCTGCCCGCCGGATCGCCCCGTCCACCAAATCCACATACCGTTCCAGAATCTCCCCGACCTTCCGCCGCAATCCCTCTTCCTGCATGCTGATCTCCGCCCCCAGCGCATGCAGCGGACAACCCACCACCCGGCCATGCCGCGCCGCCATCTCCCCCTGCAATGCCACCAACTCCCGCCCCCACCGCCGCAAGCCCCCCCCCGCTCCTTCCCCACTCCCCAGCAGCATCTCTTCCAGCACTCCCCGCCGTTCCTCCCACGCCTCCGCCAGCGCCGCCTCCGCCAATGCCGCTTTCGACTCGAAATAATAATAGAAACTCCCCTTCTTCACACCCGCCTGATCACAGATCCCCTCCACCGACGCCCGTCCATACGACCCCACCCAGATCATCTCCATGATCGCTCCCGTCAGCCGCTCACGCGCATCACTCGTTCGTCCCATCATCCAAAAACAACCAGACTAGACGACCAGTCAACTAATATTCCGGGGTCGCGGATTTCCTTGCCCGCCAGCCTTTTCCGGGTTGCTGCCGGTCGGTTCCCACGGCGAGTCTGCGGCATGTTCCAACCCGGTGACCGTGTCGTCCGCAACCCTGCCACATGGACCCCGTCGGAATTCGATGCATGGGGCCGCGGCGCAGGAACCGGTACGGTCGTGACGCCGCCGTTCCCGCTCGACGATCTGGATTCGGTCGATGTCCGGTGGCCGGCCGGACGCTGCATGGAACGGGTCGATGGACTGCTGCCGGCACCACCAGGGGCACCGGCCATGGACTGATTCAGAACAATTCGCCGCGTTCCCACGCCGTCGGAGCGGCGGCAGCCCCCACGGCATGCCACGGGGTCGGTTCGTGCTGACCCGCGCAGCTCACGGGAATCTCCCCGAGACCCGCCAGCGCACTCCGCACGGCCGCGAGCGCAAGGTCGGGATGATTGCAGTCCCGGCTCAGATGCCCCAGCACCCCCCGCTGCAGCCCGGCTCCGGCCGATTCACGCAGCAGGCCGGCCGTCTGCTCGTTGGAAAGGTGTCCATGCCGACCCGCAATCCGCTGCCGTGTCGACCACGGCCGCTTCGTGTCCCGCTCGAGCATCCCAATGTCATAATTCGCCTCCACAAACAGCCCATCCACCCCGCGCAGCCCCGCCAGTACCTGCGGAGTCGCATGCCCCAGATCACTCGCCACCCCCAGCCGCACCCCGCCACACCCCACCACATACCCCACCGGTTCGACCGCATCGTGCGGCACCGGAAACGTCTCCACTTCATACCCCGCAAAGGAAAACCGCCCAGCCGACGGCACCACCCGCCACAACCCGCCATCACTCATCCCCTCCCGCAGCACCGCACCCGTCATCGCCGTCCCCAGCACCGGAACCCGATGCCGCTTCGTGAAGTTCACCAGCCCCTTCACATGATCCCCATGCTCATGCGTCACCAGAATCCCCGCCCCCGCCCCAGGATCCACCCCCACCGCAGCCAGCCGCACCAGCCACTCCCGCGCACTCAGCCCCGCATCAATCAACAGCACACCCTCCGCCCCACCACGCACCACCAGCGCGTTCCCCGCACTCCCACTCCCAAGCACACAGAACTCAATCATTTCACCCCCTACCTGACCCAATCCCCACATCTCTGTCAATCGCCTCACCCCCAATCCTTCCTTCCGCTTTTCTCAAATTTTTCATCGCAGCTGGAATTTTTTTAGACAAGAAACCACAAGATTTTGTGGCCGAAACCCAGAAAACACTTGGCAGACCACAACCACCAGGCCATCCTACCCAACGAAACAGTCCCCCCTCAGCAAAAATATCAATAAATCTTAGGTATGCGCCTCAAACGCCTCGAACTCCACGGCTTCAAATCCTTCGCCGACAAAACCAAGATCGATTTCCATGAAGGAGTCACCGCCATTGTCGGACCAAACGGCTGTGGAAAATCCAATGTGGTCGACGGGGTCCGCTGGGCCCTCGGGGAAACGTCGGCGAAAGCACTCCGTGGCGGGGAAATGGCGGACGTCATCTTCAATGGCACGGACAAGCGCAAACCGCTCAGCATGGCGGAGGTCAGCCTGATTTTCGACGATTGCGAAAAGGACCTCGGGGTGGATTTCAACGAGGTCTGCATTACGCGGCGGGTGTTCCGCGACGGAAAGAGCGAGTACGAACTGAACGGCAACGCCTGCCGCCTCAAGGACATCAACAAGCTGTTCATGGACACGGGCGTGGGCCGCAGTGCCTACAGCATCATGGAACAGGGGAAGATCGACATGCTCCTGAGCGCGAAGCCGGAAGACCGTCGTCAGGTTTTCGAGGAAGCCGCCGGGATCACCAAGAGCAAGGCGGAAAAGCGCGAGGCCCTCCGCAAGCTGGAGTACACGGAAGCCAATCTCCTGCGCGTCAACGACATCCTTGCCGAGCTGAAGCGCCAGATGGGAACCTCGCAGCGGCAGGCCGCGAAGGCCCGCCGCTGGCAGGAACTGCACCGCGATGTCCTCGTGCTCGATTCCCACCTGCACTACCGCAAGCACCGGGAACTGACCGCCGAACACTCCGAACTGGAAACGTCGGTGCAGAGCCTCCGCACACGCCAGTCGGAAGCGGAAGACCGCATCCGCGACGAGGAAACGGACGTCGCCGCGGAACGCGCGGAACTGCGCGAAATGGAGGCCCTCCTCACCAGCCTCCGCCACCAGCTCAACGAACAGATCAGCCGCATCCAGAGTTCGGAAAGCCGCATCGGCTTCAATGGTGAACGAGAACGCGAACTGACGGGCCTCATCGAGCGCAACGAACACGACATCGCCACGAACAGCGAACGCCTCAGCCACCAGGAAGAGGAACTGCGCAGCGCCGATTCCGCCCTCACCGGCATCAGCGAAAACATCGTGCGCCAGCGCGAACAGATCGAGGAACACCTCCGCATCACCGCCGCCGCCCGCGAGGAACGCGTCCGCATCGAACAAGCCCTCCGCTCAGCCCGCCAGGCCATCCACAACGCCGAAGGCATCATCGTCTCGGCTCAGGCCGAAATCGGTTCGCACCACAGCCAGGCGGAAACCGACCGCGGTCGCCAGGACCAACTCCAGCGCGACACCGATGCCCTCCTCGTGGAACAGGAAGGCCGCCGCTCCGAACAGGCGGGCATGTAGGCCTCGCTCGCCGACCTGAAAGCGGAAATCGAGGAACTGGAACTTGCCCTGCACCAGCGCGAACGCGACCTCCAGACCGCGGAAATCGAAGCGGGCCAGTTCGCCAAATCCGTGCAGGACCTCACGCGCCGCCACAGCGAACGCGCGAGCCGGGCCGGCGTGCTCCGCCAGCTCATCGCCGCAGGGGAAGGCCTCGAAAACGGAACGCGCACGGTGCTCGCCGGACTTGACGACCCGGAACGCTACCAGGC
>CAZSDE010000325.1:3720-4846 GCA_964605435.1 uncultured Akkermansia sp. | reverse complement strand
GCATGGTGCCGGGGACCGGTCCGACAACGGTGCGGAAGCCAGTGCAGCGATCCGCTTCGCGGTCGGGCGGCACGGTATGGCGGAATTGAGTGTTCAGCGATTCCGTTGAGGCAACGGGGGTGGACCATGCGGCTCCGCGGGTGACGGTGTGGCCCGCGGTTTCCGGGTTCGCTCCACCATAGGCATCCGAGACAAATTCCCAGACATTGCCCGCCATGTCGGCGAGGAGGAATTCGCCTTCGCGGAACGAGCCGACGGGAGCGCTGTGCGGTGCCTTGTCATCGTATCCGAGCAGTTCGATGGCCTTGGCTTCCTCCGGAGGGAGCCCGGCAAGGGCCGCGGAACGGAGCGCAGTGAGATCGCCCAGATTGGCACCCGCGGGCTTATCCGCTGCGGCAGCCGGCGGTGGGTAAAGGTAATGCGGCAGCCATGGATAGACCCGGGTGACCTTGAGGTGGCGTTCCGCGGGCGATTTGAGCTGATCATCGACATTGGGGGCTCCGGCGGCCTCGCTCCATTCCTTATCCGTGGGCAGTCGGTATTCCCAGCGGTCGTCCAGCAGGCGGGTTTCGCGGTCGCGGGCCGTGAGCCATTGGCAGAAGGCGATGGCGTCCGCCTTGGAGACATTGACGACCGGATGGTCGGGCGTCTGATCGTCCTTGCCATCGGCATTGTGGTCGACTGGTGCGACGGTGCGCTGGTTGGCGTTGGCGAAGGCAGCGAAGTCACGGACACGGGTTTCCCACCGGCTGAAAAGGAGGGAACCGACGGGCTGGAAGGTCATGCCGAGCTGATTCTGCCATGTCTGACCGGGGGCGGGCAGTCGGCTGCGCTTGAGTTGCGCCTTGAGCATGAGAGTGCCGCCGCTGGGGACATCTCCTTCCAGAATCGTGTCCTCGTAGCCTCCGAGGCGGACCGTGAACTTCACGGGGCCGGCGCGGTGGTCGTACAGCGTGAACGGCGTCAGCTTGAGCAGTTTGCCGTCCTCGTAGACGGCTGCCGAGGAAGGTTCACTTTCCACGAAGACGCGGCCGGTGCGTTCGAGCACGCAGCGGAAGCAGATGGTCGGTGGTCCCTCGAGCGCCGGGCCGGTGTTGGGTTTGGCCTTGCGGGGCTGATACACTTC
>CAZSDE010000325.1:0-3710 GCA_964605435.1 uncultured Akkermansia sp. | reverse complement strand
GGCGGTAGTACCATCCATCCGGGAGAAGATTCGCCTTCACTTCCCGCTGCGTGAGCTTCTCGCAGAAACGCACCGATTCCGCTTCCGGAACACTGATCAGATAAATGACCCCCTGACCTCCGAAATCCTCGTCGATGACCGTGCCGCTCATGATCTGGAGTTCCTTGCGGAAATCATCGTAGCTCACTGGCCAGCGAGACACATGGCTCTGACCTCGCGGATCAAAGATCATGCCATTGCTGTTGTTCCATGGCTGACCCGGAACCGGCGGATTGTAATAGCGGAGCGACACCGTGGGGACTGCTGTCACCTTGCCGGGAAGAACTCCCTCCACTGTGACAGTTTCCTCGCGGTGGCGCGCCAGCCGCAGCGTGAAAACCGCATCGCCCGCCGCAACGCCTTCCACCTTGACCGGAGTGCGCCCGACCGGCTTTCCGTCGTAGACGACCTCCGCTCCTGCAGGATCGCTGTCGATCTGCACACTGCCCGTGATCGGCAGCAGCGGCACCAGCGCATCGTGAAACCGACCCGGAGGCCATGGCAGTTCGCCGCCATGACGCCATAGCAGCAGGCCAAAGGCCATGGCCGCACTCAGAATCGGCAGCAGCAGGAGATTGCGGACCCAGCGGAAGCGGCCCGACCCCATGCTGCGGGCAAGACGGAGGGCATCGGCCATCTGGCGGGCGCTCTGGTAGCGCTTTTTCGGGACCGGAGCGCAGGCCTTGCAGATGACGTCATTGAGGGCCAGCCACATGGGACGGCTGCCTTCCGTGACAAGGTCGGAGGGCACTTCCGGGAACTGCAGGCGGTCATTGCCGGTGCTCATTTCGTAAAGCACCATTCCGAGGCTGTAGATATCCGCCGATGACGACCCCGGACCTTCCGGCGGGACGAATCCCTCCGTGCCCACAAACGTCTGCTGTCCTTCCGTGGCCACCAGTCCGATGTCCGCGAGCTTCGCCCGCCCATTCACGAAAATGATGTTCGACGGCTTGATGTCGCGGTGATTGAGCCCGTGTTCGTGCAGGTGGGCGAGCGCGTCCGCGATGGTGATCCCGTGTTCCACGCACTCGGAAACCGAAAGACGACGGCGCGCCGTGCGGTCGGTTCCCATCGTCCTCGGTTCGTAGCTTCCGGGATCGAAGGCACTGCCGCTTTCCCGGTCGTCCCCGAGTTCCATGACATAATAATAAAAGCCTTCCTCGTCATTGCGGCCGACATGGAGGACATGCACCAGGCCTGGATGGTCGCGGGAAATCGGCTCGAACTTCCGGATGCCATCGAATTCCCGCTCGAAGGTGCGGTCGAGTTCAAAATCCTCGCGGCGGACGACCTTGACGGCGCGCATGGCTCCGGTGACGCTGCGGGCGAGCCAGACTTCGCCGTAACTGCCCCGACCGATGCAGCGCAGGACTTCGTGGTCCGGAATGCGCGGCGGTTCGGTTCTTTCGGCGACGAGCTTAGATGAGCTGCTTTTCAAGTTCCGCGATCTCTTTTTTGATGAGCCCGCCAACCCGGTGCTTGGCGAGGTAGACCTGCGCCATGCTGACGCCGAGTTCGGTCATGACCTTCTTCACGCTCCATCCCTTGATCACATACGCATCGAAAATCTGAAACTGCCGTGGGGAAACCCTCTGCTTGACCGTGGCGACGGCGCGGTCTGCGAGGTTCTGTTTCCATTCGAGGTCCCAGATGCCTTCGAGTTTCTGGGCCTTGGGGTCGGCGAAGCGGTCGAGGGTGGACGTCTTGCGGTCGTCCTCGTCCGGAAATTTGTGCATGGCCGTGTCCTTGGCGCGCTTGCGGAATTGATCGCCGATGCGCCAGCGCGTCATGTTCATGAGCCAGACCTTGAATGAGCCCGCTTTGGGGTCGTAGCGGTTTTCACGGCTCTGTTTGGCAATGGCGAGGATGGTTTCCTGGACGACGTCGAGGGCTTCTTCCGGGCGGAGGCCGCTTTTGAGGCCGACTCCGTAGATGAGGCGCCAGTAGGTCCGGTAGAATTCGTCCCACGAGCGTTGGTCTTCCCAGTTGCCGAGGCGTTCGATGAGGCTTTTGCGGGTCCGTTCGTAATGCGAACGCAGCACTTCATCCTCCGGGGCGGCTTCCTTGGGAGGATCCGCAGGCGGAGGGGGTGGAGGGGGGGACGCGGCCGCTGTTTCTTTCCGGCGAGCCATGAACCGTAATTTACTCCGGAATCCTTAAAGTCTAATACGGAATCGCAGGGAAATCCCACCCGGCCACGGGGCATCTCCGGGCGGGTTCCGCGGCGTGGCCGGGCAGTCCGGAGGCTTGGATATCAGGGACGTGTGATGGTTTCGTGCAGATTGAGCAGGACGCGGGCCACGGAGTGCCATGCGGCGGCCTCGGCGGGCGGAATGTCGTCCGGGACACGGAACTGGCCACCGCCGAGGGCATCGCGGGCCGACTTTTCGTCCTGCTGGAAGGCTTTGCGGTGTTTGGCGAGGAGGGCGGCAAGGGTGGTGGCTTCCGGTTCCGAGGGGGCACGGCCGGTGGCTTCGCGCCATGCCCATGCGAGTCGGGCGGCGTCATCGTTTCCGCCTTCCTTGACGATGCGGACGGAGAAGGCGCGGGCGGCTTCGACGTAGGTGAGGTCGTTGAGAAGGACGAGGGCCTGCTGGGGAATGTTCGAGCGGGTGCGGTCGGCGGCGCATTCTTCGCGGGTGGGGGCGTCGAAGGCGAGCAGGGATGGCTGCACATAGCTGCGCTGCCACCATGTGTAGAGCCCGCGGCGCCATTGATTCTCTCCACTGCTGTTTTCCCATTCACGCTGCGGGAAATTGAGATTCTCCCAGTAGCCGGCCGGTTGCCATGGCTTCACGCTGGGACCGCCCACCCTGCGGACCAGCAACCCGGAAATCGCGAGGGCATTGTCGCGCACGAATTCCGCATCGAGACGCCAGCGGCCCCCGCGGGCAAGGTCGCGGTTGAGGGGATCGCGGGCGAGTTCGGCGGGCTGTCCGACCGATGACTGGCGGTACGTGCGGCTCGTGACCATGAGGCGGACGAGTTGCTTCACATTCCATCCGGAGCCTTCGAATTCCGAGGCCAGCCAGTCCAGGAGGGGTTGGTGTACGGGAATTTCGCTCTGAGTGCCGAGGTCGTCGAGTGTCTTCACGAACCCGCTGCCGAACCAGAGTTTCCAGAGCCGGTTGACCGCGACACGGGCCGTCAGTGGTTGACCGGGCGAAACGAGCCAGCGGGCGAGGTCGAGGCGGTTGAGAGGTTTCTCCGGCGACGAAGTCAGCGGGGACGGCAGGAAGGCGGGCGTGGCCGGGAGCACGACTTCGCCACTTTCATTCTGCCAGTCACCCCGCGGGAGAATGCGCACCGTGCGGCGGTTCGGCATGGATGTGGTGACAAGGCAGCGTGGCTGCGCGGCTTCCGTGGCAGCCAGTTCCTTGCGGGCCTCCGCGATCTGACCGCGCAGGGGATCAAGCCCCTTCGCACTTTCCCGGAAGCGTGCCTCCACCAACTGACGCTGTGCGTCGCTGCGGGCTTCCGGGGCCGCGGCGAGGGCGGCGAGGAGATCGGGCTGGGCAGCGGCACCGGCATGCGCAGCAGGGTTCGGCTGGGCGGTCGCTGCGATGCGGAAATGCCCGAGGCTGTGGGTGCCGCTGGCATGATGCTGGCGCAGTTCCACGATGAGACGGTCGCCGGCGGCCAGCGTGGCGGTTTCGCGGCAGCTGAGC
>CAZSDE010000324.1:2952-4848 GCA_964605435.1 uncultured Akkermansia sp. | reverse complement strand
TTCTTGTGGGCGTCCTCACCTTCGCCCTCAAGACCGAAGACATGATTGAGGGCCGCCGCGAGCGTGCGCAGCCTTGCGGCAGGATCTCCGCCGAGAGCGGCACTGTAGTCGAAGCCGTGAAACATCGACCGCAGCACATCCAGACTCTGTTCCAGCGCCTTGACCGCCTCGTCGGTGTCGATCCCCGTGTTCCCGCGGTCGCGGTCCGAGTAGAAGCTCAGCGCCTCCTTCAGGTCCGTCGCGATCCCGATGGTATCGACCACCAGTCCGGCCGGCTTGTCGCTGAAGATGCGGTTCACGCGGGCAATCGCCTGCATCAGGTTGTGACCGTGCATCGGCTTGTCGATGTAGAGGGTGTGCATCGACGGGCAATCAAACCCCGTGAGCCACATGTCCCGCACGATCACGAGCTGGAATTCGTCCCTCGCGTCGCGGAACCGGCGCGCCACCAGATCCATGGCCGCCTTGCTGCGGACATGAGGCTGGAATTCCTCTGGATCTGCTGCCGATCCGGTCATCACCACCTTCATCCGGCCTTTGTCGTCCGAGGCATCGTGCCAGTCGGGACGCAGCTTCGCGATGCGGTTGTAGATCTCCACGCAGATCCTCCGGCTCATGCAGACGATCATGCCTTTGCCTCTGATCGCCTGCTGCCGATTCGTGAAATGCTCCACGATGAGGCCGGCCAGTTCGTCGAGACGGTCGGAAGCCCCGGCGAGCGCCTCCAGGGTGGACCACTTTCCTCCCACACGGGCCTTCTCGCCTTCCTCCATGCCCTCCGTCACCTCATCGAAGGTGGCGTCCATTGCCTCCTTGGTCGCATCGTCGAGGTTCAGGCGGACGATCTTTCCCTCGTAGTAGATCGGCACCGTGGCACCGTCCTCCACCGCCTGGGTTATGTCGTACACATCGATGTAGTCGCCGAAGACCTGCTTGGTGTTCTTGTCCACCATCTCCACCGGAGTGCCGGTGAATCCGACGAAGGTGGCGTTCGGCAGCCCCTTGCGGACGTAGTGGGCGAAGCCGTAGCTCACGTCTCCCGATTCAAGGTCGATCTTCGCGTTGAACCCATACTGACTGCGGTGGGCCTCATCGACAAAGACCACGACATTCTTCCGGTCCGTGATCGGCGGGAAACCGCCATTCTCGGGGCGGAATTTCTGGATGGTCGCGAAAATCACACCCCCAGCCTGCCGGTCGAGTAGCTGGCGCAGTTCCGCCACCTCCGACACCCGCTGCGGGACCTGGCCGAAAAGGTCGGCGCAGCGTGAAAAGGTCGCGAAGAGCTGGCCGTCGAGGTCGTTGCGATCGGTCAGCACGACCAGAGTCGGGTTCCTGAGTTCGTCGTGATGGATCAGCATTCCGCCGAAAAACGCCATGAGGAGGCTCTTCCCCGATCCCTGGGTGTGCCAGACCACGCCGGCCTTGCCATCACTGCTCAGAGCCCGGAGCACCTTGGCCAGTCCCTTGCGTCCCGCGTGGAACTGATGGTAGCCCGCCGTCTTCTTGATGACCGAACGCCCGTCGTTCTCGAACACAGTGAAGTAGCGCAGCAGATCAAGAAGCACATCGCGCCGCAGCAGCCCCTGAACCAGCGTCTCCCAGGCTAGCGCGCTCTTCGGATCGACCAGAGTCTCGCCGTCCACCGTGCGCCACGCCATGAAGCGGTCGAAGTCCGCCGAGATCGTTCCATAACGGGCGGCGAACCCATCGCTGACCACTGCAATGAGATTGCTGCGGAAGAGCGCCGGGACGTCCGCCTTGTATGTCTGGATCTGGTTGTAGGCGGACTGGATGTCGGCGCTCGCGGATTCCGGCCCTTTCAGCTCGATCACCACGATGGGCAGACCATTGAGGAAAATCAGGACGTCCGGACGCCGCTTGTTCGCGCCGACC
>CAZSDE010000324.1:0-2942 GCA_964605435.1 uncultured Akkermansia sp. | reverse complement strand
AAACTGGTTCACCGCCAGCCACTCGTTGCGGACATCCTTCCAGTCGACCAGCTTGGCCCTGTCGTGGATCGTTTCGCCACCGCGCATGTATTCCACCGGTACGCCATCGACGAGGAGGCGGTGGAGACGCTGGTTTTCCTGCACCAGCTCTGTCAGCTGGAGATCAAGGACGGCGTTCGCGGCCGCGGCCACCGCGTCCGGTGGCAGAGTCGGATTGATCCGTGCCACCGCCTCGCGCAGCCGCCCGCCCAGCATCGCGATGTGATAGCTCTCGCGTTCGCCCGCCACGTCCGGATCGAGCGTTTCTCCCGCCTTGAGATTGAACCCCATCGTGCCCAATTCGGAGAGGACCACATTTTCAAAGTCTGATTCGCGAAGGCCGGGCATGGGAATTCTGTAGGCAAAAAACTAGGATGATGCGACCATTTCCTCGGCTGCGGGGACGGTTCTGTCGCCGCTCAGGCGATCGGGAGGCCGCCTGTCACCCACGATGACGACGGATGAAGAAGAGTGAATGGTGAAAAGTGAAACAGGAAATGAACTCCATGATTTCACTCTTCCGATTTCACTCTTCACCCTTTTACCCCTCTGCTCCCCGAACCCGGGCAGAGCGGCGTCTTCGACGATGGATTTGGTGAGGGACATGTGTGATTAATCAACTGAGCGGTAGGCTTGTTTCGCGTGAGTTGGAGCTGTCGGAAAGGCCAGTCGCAGTTTTCCATCTTTCGCCAGCGGCTTGAGATATTGCTGCCGGAAGGCATCGGAGTCCCGGTTCACGAGTTCGGCAAGGCAACTCAGCGTCATGTAATGGCCTGAGCAGACGGCCAGCACGACCGCCTTCATGGTCTCTACGGGCAGTTTTCCTTTGGTTCTTGGCTCGGCAGCCAGCTCTTCGAGTTTTTCCCGAAAGGCTGGAACGAGCTTTTTGAGGGAGTCGATCACGGGTGCGTCGAGTTGCTCGGTCAGCAGGCGCCCGTTGGCATCGCGATGGTCATCGCTGGGGGCATCCCCCGTCAAATGTGCGGAGCTGCCCGTCAAATGTGCGGAGGCAGGAACGGATTGTGCGGAGCCGTCTCCGAACACTTCTTCCGGTTTCGGCAGCGCTGCTCCGGGCAGGCAATAGACCGCCCCGCGCCCGGGGTTGTGGGCCTCCAGGAAACCGTCCCGCACCAGGTTTTGCAGCATACGCGTCAGGTCGAAAGGATGCAACCCCGTCATTTCCCTCACCCGGGCATGAGTCACCACCCGCTCCGAAGCCGCCGCAGCGAGGGTCAGCCGCTCATTCTGGCCGAGAGCATCGAATTTGACCCCGAACGCCTTTCGGAGAGCAGTCACGACCACCCCCGGCAGCAAATCCACCATCCGCAACTCCAAAAGCGTCTGGTTGTAGGGCTCAATCCGTTCGTAGAGGGCGGGTGCACGCCAGTGCTGGCTCGCCCAGCCTCGATAGATTTTGGGAATTCCGGAGCCCGCCTGCTCACCCACACCGACAAGCCGGAACATCTTGTGCAGCGTCCGGTTCCGGCAATCCGGCTCCCCACCTTGAAGTGCCACATCCACCGGAATGCGCATCAAGCCCGGATTGCGGAAACCAAACATGTCCGGACTCTTCACAACCAGCACCGAGGCCCGGTCGGAGTAATCCGCGTGGACCAGCACATTCGCGAGCGCCTCGCGCAGCGCCTCATGCACGGGCGTCTCCTCTTTGCGCTCTCCCTTCTCCAACCGAAAGGGCACCTTCAAATCCGCCGTGAGCTTCACATACACCTTGCGGTAAAAATCGTAGAGATTGCCCGACCATTTCCCGTCCAGCGTGATGCGGTCGATCCAGCGCGTCTCCGTCTTCGCCTCCGGCCGCTCCTGATAATCGAGCATGTAGTTCGGCAATTCCACCTGGATTGTCACCATCTGGCCGAACATGAGCAAACCCGCCAGCGTCAGCCCGCTCTCGCCCGTCTCGCGATCCTTACGCCATCCGCCGATGTGTCGCAGAAACTCGCGGTCCTCGTAGCCATTCCAGACATGGCCCGGGTCGCGGTTCGTACAGACCTGCCGATACGATCGGAACGTCGCAGCATCCAAGTCGTCAAAATCATAGCCCCGGAGAATGCGATCATCCCGGCTGTCCTCCACCTGCTCCGCCAGCATGCGCTTCACCTCATCGTCAGGCAACGGGCGATCACCGTCGTTCAGTCGGCGGTAGGTATGGCCACCCAGCGGGTTCGTGGTCAGGAAAACGGGTCGCTGCTTTCGTGGAGCACGCGGAATCTCGATCAACAGAATCGTTTTCCCTTCCAGCATCAGCTCCCGCACTGCAGCGTCTGTCAGCAGGTTCACACTCACCTTCTGGCGGTTGTTCAGCGAATCAAAAAGTTCCTTTCGCACCTTCAGCACATTGGCAATCCCCTCGACGGAGAAATGCCCCTGCTTCTCCCGCATCCCCAACACAACCAGTCCGCCCTGCGTGTTGGCAAAGGCGCTGTAAGTCGGCCAGAAATCCTCCGGCACCGCGCCCTGACCATCGCGGCCAGCGGCAAGCTTGCACTCCAGGTCCACGGACTCCCGGAGCAGTTCCAAGTCGGCGATGGTTTCGATCTCGATCATACCAAAGCCTCCATTCTGCCGCTGAACCCCACCACACTCAACTCCGCACTCGGACAAGAGTGAATGGTGAAAAGTGAAATAGGAAATGAACTCCATGATTTCACTCTTCCGACTTCACTCTTCACTCTTCCCCCGCCCTGCTCCCCGAACCAAGCGAGAGCGTCGTCTTCGACGGATGCGGTGAGGCTCATATCTGATTACGTAGGGATTTGAGGGCCAAAGAACGAGTAGTCGATCTCCAAGATCGCCTTGCGGGCGTTGGTCGAGACTGCTTGTAGTTTATTATCTGCAACTATGGCCGCCAGTGCGGAGATGTCTCCTTTTTCGTTAGACGCATC
>CAZSDE010000323.1:290-4860 GCA_964605435.1 uncultured Akkermansia sp. | reverse complement strand
CCAGCCCCGCCGCCCCCGCCCGACGGGATTTTGCACAGTCCGCCAGCCGCCCATCAAGCCCAACCACCGCTTCGACCGCCCCGCGCCGTCCCGCCTCGACCACCCGCAGGGCATGCGGAGCCCGCACTTCCAGAAATCCCGCGCCACTGCTCAAACGCCCCAGCACGGGCAACCTCGTCCCCGCCAGCAGCAGACGCAGCACCCGCTCCAATTCCTCCGTTCCTCCCCCGCTAACCGCATAGATGCCCGGCACTCGATTCATGCCCCGCCCTCCTCTGGCCAGATCTCCCCCAGAATCCGCTCCTGTACTTCCCTCATGCGCGCCGCGTCCCCGGCTTCATGATCGTCAAACCCCTGCAGATGCAGCATCCCATGCACCGCATAGAGCACACATTCCCGCTCAGCACTGTGCCCGAATTCCTCCGCCCGGCGCATCCCTGTCTCCGCACTGATCAGAATCTCCCCATGATCAAAGGTAATCACATCTGTCGGCTCAGGATCCCCCAGAAATTCCCCATGCACCCGCCCAATGGCCGCATCATCCACGAACGATATCTCCACCTCGTCCAACCCTTCCAGAGCCGCCGGACGTCCACTGTCCTCCCGGATCACTTTCTCAAGCGCCGCCCGCACCGCCCCAGCCATCCTCGGCAGATCCAGCTCCACCACCCCCTGATGATCATGAATCGATAAGTCGGGCATGGCGACCCTCTGCCCGCTCCGCCTTTGTCACGCAACCGTTCTTGCAGAGATTCCCTGTTCCCGGCACCTTAATGCCGATTCACCAAGGATTTCACCACCGCCATGAGACTCTCCCTCCCCGCCATCTTCTGGATGCTGCTCTCCCCAGTCTCCGCTGTCCCGCTCGTCAATCCGACAGACACCTTCCGCTACCGCAAGGGCACCTCCGCTCCCCAGCAGAACTGGAGATCACTCAGCGACGCCGAGCTCGATGCCTCATGGCTCTCCGGCCCCGGCTTCCTCGGCTATGGCGATGGTTCCCCAGGCACCGCCCTCACGGACATGCGCCAGACCACTTCCCCGGTCAATCCAGGCTACCTCACCTTCCTCGCCCGGCGCTCGTTCACCATCCCCTCAGGCCTCGCCACCACCGAACGTCTCTACCTGCGCACGGATTACGACGACGGCTTCGTCGCATGGATCATCGACAGCAATGGCAACCCCGTCGCCGGTGACTGGGCCAATGTCTCCGGCATCACCACCAATCCACCCGCCGCCCCCTCGCCGGACCCGGCCTTCAACGCCTCGGCCAATGGCAATCACGAATGCTCGTTCGGAAACAGTTCCCCCCAACCCGTCCGCATCACGGACCTCGGCCCCATCAGCGCCTTCCCGCCAGGAACATACACGCTCTGCCTGATGTGCCTGAACGACAATCTCACATCCAGCGACGCCATCCTTCACACCACCCTCTACACGGAATCCCCACCCCCACCCGTGACCCTCAACTGGACCAAGGCCAACAGTCCCTACACGTTCACCTCTTCAGTCACCGTCCCAGCCGGCAGTGTCCTCACCATCGAACCCGGCGTCACCGCCCGCTTCGCCGCCGGCACCGGCCTCACCGTCAACGGCCGCATCGAAGCCATCGGCACCGCCGCCGAACCCATCACCTTTACCAGATCAGGTTCGTCCGGAAACTGGGACCGCATCCGACTCGATAACTCCTCCAGCCAGCGCCAGACCCAGCAGCTCACCCACTGCCTCATCGAATGGGCTTCCTCCACCAACAGCACCATCCGCGCCGCCAACACCAATCTCCAGCTCCGCAATACCCGCTTCGCCAGCATCCGCACCCAGATGGTCGACCTGACGGATTCCTCCTGCGAAATCTCGGGATGCGATTTCTGCAGCATCGCCAGCGGCGAACTGCTCCACTTCAGCAACATGCCCCCTCAGGGATACGCTCTCGTCCAGAACTGCACCTTCGGCACCCCCGGCCAACCCGCCACCTCGGGCTACAATGACATCATCGACTTCACCGGCGGCAACCGCCCCGGCCCCATCGTCCGCTTCGTCGGCAATGTCTTCTACAACGGTGGCGAGGACGTCTTCGACATGGACGGAACCGACGCCCTCTCGCAGCTCGTCATCTGCCGCAACTGGTTCCACAACGTCGAACACGCCTTCCTCGAAAAGGACCGCGGCACCGCCATCCTCCAGAACAACACCATCGTCCGCATCACTCCCAACCCCGTCTCCACCAACTCAGGAGAAGCACCCGGCGTCATCCTGTTCGGCGAACCATGGCGCGGCGACCCCTACGGCAGCGGCGTCATCTTCGAAGGAAATATCGCAGCCGCCCTCCAGGTGACCGATCCCTTTCCCCTCCTCGCCGCCGCCCAGGCCGCCGGTGCCTTTTTCACCACCCGCAGCAACTGCCTCGACGGCTTCCCCCTCGCCGGTCCCGGCAACCTCAACACCAACCCCCTTCTCGTGTCGGTCAACGGAACCGATTACACCAACTACCGCACAAACCTCTCACTCCTCCCCGACAGCCCCTGCCGCGCCACCGGCCCAAACGGCCTCGACATGGGAGCAGATGTCCCCGCCGGAGCCTCCATCAGCGGCGAACCTCCCGCAGTCACCGCCAGCCGCGAAGCTACCCTCCGCGTCGCCGGACCCGGCATCTGGTCGTACCGCTGGCGCCTCGACGGCGGCCCATGGAGCAACGAAATCTCCCTCGTCCCCCCCGCCATCTGGAACGGTGCCCAGTTCTCCGCCACCATGTTCGACAACGCCCCGCCCATCACCCTCGCCAACCTCAGCGACGGCCAGCACTCAGTCGAAGTCCTCGGTCGCAATTCCGCCGGCGATTGGCAGGAATTCCCCGCTCAATCAAAAACATGGACCGTCCAGTCCACCCACGCCGACTCGGACAACGATGGCATGCCGGACACATGGGAAATCACCTACGGCCTCGACCCCGCCAACCCAGCCGACGCCCTCACCGACGCCGATGGAGACGCCCAGCAAAACCTCTCGGAATTCACCGCTGGCACCAACCCGCGCGACCCCGCCAGCCGCTTCGCCGCCACCATCAGCCAACTGACCGGAGGGTTTCCCGTGATCGCATTCGACGGCATCGGCACCCGTACCTACCGCATCGACGCCGCCGATTCCCCAGCCGCCACCACATGGACGGAAATCGCACGCTTCGCCCCGGACACCAACGGCCCCATCTCCCACACCGACATCACCTCGCCTGCCCCCAACCGCCGCTTCTACCGCGTTGTCACCCCGGCCATGCCCTGAGCCCGCCGCGTTTTCAGCTTGCAAGAAGTCATTCCGCTCTGCCAGCAATCCAGTGTGCCTTTTCCCAGCAGCCAATCCGCTCCCGAAAGTTCCCCGAACGGTCCTTTTGCCACGAAACCCCTCGATCATCAGAGACTCGCCGCTACCGACGCCATCCGGGGCCTCGCTGCCCTCGCTGTCTGCTGGCACCACTTCACCCTGGGCCAGGGGAATTTCCTCCCCGATGGACTTCTGAAAGCCTCGGGTACCTATGGCTGGCTGTACTCTCAGGATTCGTCATCCCTCTCTCACTCCACTCCGGAGGCTACCATTTCCGAAATTATGGAGCATTCCTCGCCAAACGCTTCATCCGCCTCCATCCTGCCTACCTCACGGGATTGACTCTCGTCATCCTGCTCGGTTACACTTCCTCGCTCTCCCCGCTCTTTTCAGGCCCGGAATTCAAACCCACGGCACCGCAAATCCTCGCACACCTGTTCTACGCCTGCGAGTTCACCGGAACCCCATGGCTCTGCCCGGTTTTCTGGACGCTTGCCATTGAAGTTCAGTACTACCTCCTCATGGGCCTCGCATTCCCTCTCCTCGCCCACCCCTCCCGCGCCATAAGGATTGCCACCTGCGCCACAGCCGCAGCCCTGGCCACGGTCATCAGCCCGACCGCCCTCGTTTCCCACTGGTTTTTCCTCTTTCTCCTCGGCTGTTCAGTCTTCCAATTCCGCGCGGGCATCATCGGCAAGGCGGAGTTTCTCGCGCAATTCGCCTGCTTCTCTCTCGGCACGCATCTGACCCTAGGCCTGCCCACCGCGGCTGCAGCCTCCGCCACGGCATTGGTACTGGCCTTCTTCCATGGCCGCACCCCGGCCATCCTCTCGAGCCTCGGAACGATCTCGTACTCGCTCTACCTCGTGCACGTCCCCATCGGAAGCCGTGTCATCAACCTCGCGGCGCGCTTCACCGACTCCCTAATCGCACGAACTGCCATCCTGGCCCTCGCCCTCCTTGCCTCCATCGCTGCCGCCACGGTTCTGTTCCGTGTCGTAGAATTGCCCACCCAGCGCTGGGCCTCGCGAATCCGCTACCGCACACCAAAGCCAGCGCCACCACCGCCCAGCCCCTGAATGATCAGGTCCTCCCTGCGGCTTTCCCATCCCCCCCATGCGCCCCCGGTCCGCTCTGCCAGCCCTGCTGCTCGCCCCAGCCCTGAGCGCCCTCGCCGCCGACCCTCTGCCTCCCGCCGGACCATGGGCCGAACCAGGCTTCCCATTCCTGACCTCGTCGGTCGACTTCTCGAGGG
>CAZSDE010000323.1:0-280 GCA_964605435.1 uncultured Akkermansia sp. | reverse complement strand
ACCGTGCGCGGTCTCATCGTCCGCCTCCCCCACAAGGTGTGCCTGTGCTTTGACCTCGAACGATCCACCATCACCGGAATCTGGCAGCACGAGGGAACCGACCCCATCACCCGCACTTCCATCCCAGCCATCTCATGGGACCATCCCAGCCGGAAAGCGGAACCAGGTACCGGAAACCTCCCCAGGCCAAACGGAAAAGCAATCCCGTTCCAGCTTCCCACCACCGCACCCGCAACCCAGTGGCACTCGATCTCGCTCGCCGGGAACCAGTTCCGCCTCC
>CAZSDE010000322.1:4552-4873 GCA_964605435.1 uncultured Akkermansia sp. | reverse complement strand
GCCACCACCATCACCCGCGGCACGCTCGTCGCCAACCGCCTCGCCAATGGCGGCTCCGCCTCAAGCATCGGGGCTTCCTCATCCGCGGCCGCCAACCTCGTCTTCAATGGCGGCACGCTCCGCTACGATGGACCAGGTGCTTCGTCGAACCGCAGCTTCACGGTCGATCTCGGCGGCGGAGCCATCAACAGCAACTACCACACCGGCGGCCTGACCATCAGCCCGGCTTCCATCGCCACGACGGAAGGCGGCGACCGCGGGTTCTCTCTGCTCGCCACGAACCGGACGGCCAACACGTTCAATGGCGTCCTCACCGACCCG
>CAZSDE010000322.1:0-4542 GCA_964605435.1 uncultured Akkermansia sp. | reverse complement strand
CACCAACTTCCAGGGCGGCACCCTCCTCGTCGGCAATGGCGGCACCACCGGCGACATCGGCCGCGGCCTCCAGCTCACCCTCGCCAACGCCTCGGACATCGCCTTCAACCGCTCGGATAACCTCGAAATCGCCCACGCCATCGCCGGGGCGGCCAATTCGGAAATCATCCAGCTCGGCAGCGGCACGCTCACTCTTTCGGGCACAGGCGATAATGCCACGGGCAACCTCCGCGTCGAAAACGGCACAGTCGTCCTCGCCAAAATCAGTTCGTTCAATGTCCACGCAGCCGCCGTCAATCTCTTCCTGAACAATGGAAAGGTCCAGCTCGCCGGCACCGGAGACGACCAGATCTTCAATGGCACGGCCATGTTCGTGCGCGGCGGGACGTTCGACATGAACGGCCGCAGCGAAGTGGTCGCCCGCATCGAAGGCAATGGCGGCACCATCCTCAATTCGGCCCCGGGCACAGTCTCGGACCTCCGCATCGGCAATGGCAATGCCAACTCTGCCTTCACCGGAACCTTCATCCCAGGCGTCATCGGAGCCACCGGCACCGGTGGCTACGGCGGCACCATCACGGACGGAGCCGGCACCGTCAAACTCTCGAAGGACGGGACCGGCCTCGTCGCCGTCACCGGCAACAATTCCTACTCGGGCGGCACCGAAATCCTCCAGGGCACCCTCCAGGTCGGCAAGGGCGGCACCACAGGATCACTCGGCTCCGGCCCGGTCTTCCTCGGCGGCGGCGACTTCGGAACCAATGGATCGAATGTCGGTACGCTGCGCGTCGACCGCGCTGGTTCCCTCCAGATGAATCAGACGATCAGCGGCCCGGGCAATGTCGAGAAACGCGGGTCCGGTGAACTCGTGCTCACCGCCCGCAATTCGTGGGAAGGCGTCACGGTCGTCCGCAATGGGACACTCACTGCCAACCTCGCCAGCAATGACAATGTTCTTCCGTCGCACGCCGGCTACGCTCTCGAGGGTGGCACGCTCAAGATCGTCGGCCGCGCCAATGGCGATTCCGTCCAGACCTTCGCTCCGGCCAATGCCGCCATCACGAACGTGAGCGGCACGGGTGCCGGTGCGGGCACGGCGTCGTTTGCGATCCAGGGATCGAACCTCGTCGGCGACAACAATGGCGGCAATCTCACCGTTGCCCTGCCGAATTCCCTGAGCCGCAGCACCGGCGGCAGCGCCGACTTCGCCACCACAGGCAGCGGCACCACCCGCTTCACCACCGGGGCCGCCAACAGCAATGGCATCCTCGCATCGGCCACCGCTGCCTACGCCACATGGAATGGTTCCACATGGGCCGTCCAGGACGGCGGTCGCCTCGGCGGTCTCGCCGCCTCAGGCTACGGCACCGCCGCCGGACACCTCGACGTCCCCGCCGGAACCGTTCCCATCGCCCCAGGCACCACGGCTGCCACCGCCCGCTTCAACAGCGCCGGAATTTCCACGGTCGACCTCAGCGGCGGCACCAGCACCCTGACGCAGGGCGGTATCCTCATCACCCCGGCAGTCGGAGCCGCCACAGTCTCCATCCAGAATGGCTCGATCAACACAGCCGGCAATGAACTCATCGTTCACCAGCACAACACCGCCGGGAATGCCGTCCTCGCCGCCACCCTCGGCGGTACCCAGAACCTCGTGAAGGCAGGTGCCGGCAAACTCATCCTCACAGGAGCCAACACGGCCACGGGTGCCACCTTCATCAATCAAGGTACCCTCCAGGTCGGCGACGGAGCCAGCAACACAGGCACTCTCCCCACCGGGGCCATCACGAACGACGGCCACCTCGCCTTCGCCCGCGTGGACGCTCCGCTGGCCTCCGCCCCCATCCTCGCAGCCGGCAATGTCATCACAGGCAGCGGCTCGGTCTCAGTCAGCGCCGGTTCCGGCTGGATCGACTTCAACCGCGTCGCCCATACCTACACAGGAGCCACCACCATCAGCAGCGGCTACGTCCAAAGCCTCGTCAATACCAGTGGTCAGGTCGCCCCAGTCATCCTCGGCGACGCCTCAACCGGTTCTCAACCGATCGCGCTCGTCTCGAATCACATCGCCGTCACCAATTACAACTACCCGATCATCGTCCCGGCCAACGGCGGCACGGGCTCGGTCATCATCGGCAGTTCCGGGGGCAGCGGTGCCGTCGCCGCCATCTACAACGGCACACTCGACCTGAACCGCCCGGTCATCCTCACCGGTCAGCACCCGGACCGCACGTCGTTCACCAATTCCATCACAGGCAATGTCGGCACCATCGCCATCGATGTCCTCGATTCCCTAGGCAATCCCCTCCTCCCGGGCGTCACGCCGCCGGCTTCCACCGTCGGTGCCCGCCGCATCACATGGGAAGGCGAAAACAGCTTCGCCGGAAATGTCGAAATCCGCAATGGCTCAACCCTCCAGATCGGTGCGGGTACGGCAGGCGTCTTCCGCGATCAGATCCCCGACGCCAGCAACGTGACCCTCACAGGAGCCAACTCGACCCTCCAGTTCAATTACGAAGGAGAAGTCATCAACGAACTCTTCGGCGAAGCGGGCACCATCGTGCGCTCGATCGCCACGGGCGGCACTCACATGGTGCTCTCGGTCAATGGCGGCAACTTCCAGGGTGCCTTCGACGGTGGTGCCAATGGCGGCATGGTCCTCGAAAAGAACAGCCCGGGCGTCCTCATCCTCGGCGGGCCTGCCGACAACAATTCAGGCCGCCTCCGCGTCAACGATGGCATGGTCATCCTCGACAAAACCACGGTCGGCTCTAAAGCAGTCGCCGTCGACCTCACCATCAACGGTGGATCGGTCGTCCTCGGCGGCACCAGCAATGACCAGATCTGGGACGGCACAGTCGTCACCGCCAATGGCGGTTCGCTCGACCTCAATGGCCGCAACGAAACGATCTCGGTCCTCCAGGGCCTCGCCGGAACGGTCACCAATTCCGCATCGGGCACCAACAGCATCCTCGAAATCGGCAATACCAGCAATGCCTCGTCCTCGGTCTTCTTCGGATCCATTACCGACGGAGCCGGATCGGTCGGCATCGTGAAAAATGCCACCGTCGCCCACGGCCTCGTCCTCGCCGGAAACAACAGCTACAGCGGCGGCACCACCGTCAATGCCGGATCCCTCCAGATCGGCAACGGCGGCACCACCGGCTTAGCCGGCTCAGGTTCCATCACCATGGCGGCCAATACCCGCATCATCCTCGACCGCGCGGACGACTTCTCTCTCCCCAACGCCCTCAGCGGCGACGGCAGCCTCACCCACCAAGGCAAGGGCACCGTCTCGCTCACCGGCACCAATGCCCTCACAGGCCCAGTCACCATCAACGACGGAGCCACCCTCGCCATCGGCAATGGAGGCACCACCGGCCAAATCGGCTCGGGCAGCATCTCGAACTTCGGTGAACTCCGCTTCAACCGACTCGACCGCATCACCCTCGCCAATTCGATCGCCGACCTCCCCGCCGACACGGGCACGGTCCGCCAGGCCGGGCCCGGCACCACCGTCCTCACGGGCGTGAGCCTATACTACGGCAACACCATCGTCGACGCAGGCACTCTCCAGGTCGATGGAGCCCTCCTGACAACCGCCACCACCGTCAATGGCCCCGGCGCCCTCGCCGGAAGCGGTTCGGTGGCCGACGTGACGGTCAATGGCGGCCGCGTCGCTCCCGGCAGCCCCACGGCCCGCGGACGACTCACCACAGGCTCAGTCACAACCACCGGATCGGGCAGCGTCTTCGCCTTCGAAATCTCCGGACCACTCGCTGGCTCGCAGTACGATCAGATCGCTTCGCTCGGCAGCGTCGATCTCGGCAGTGCTTCGCTCGCCGTCACCCTCGCTGACGGCTACACCCCAGCAGTCAACGATTCGTTCCTCCTCTGGCTGAACGACGGCAGCGATGCCTTCCTCGGCACCTTCGCCGACCTCAGCGAGGGCGCTTCCTTCGCCGCCGCCGATACGCTCGACCCGAACGACTTCTGGACGGTCACCTACCGCGCCGCCACAGTCCCGGGCAGCGATGGCAATGACTTCGCCCTCACCTACATCCCGGAACCGTCCTCGGCCTTCACCGCGGCCGCCGGACTCGCCGCCCTCGGCCTCCGCCGCCGCCGGAAATCCGCTGCGTGAATCCTCCACGGCCCTACCCATCAGCCCGCCCGCTGTTCCCGGGGCCCTACGGTTCCCCATCCGGGGTGCCGTCCTGCGCCGCGGCCCTTGTCACTTCTTTCCTGACAAGTTCCAGAAATCCCCCGGCAAACTCCCCGCCATTGTAATTGAAGTGGTCGCCCGGGATGGTGACGCGCCGCACGGTTTGCGCGAACTGTTCCCAGCCAAGGGTAGCCGATGATCCCGGGAACAGAGACGCGGTTCTGTCAGTCAGCAGCAATGTCAGTTCGCCGGAGTACCATGAGGGATGCCACCGCCCGGCCTGCCCGCGGCGAATCGCATTCTTCACGCCATCACTGAAGCGTTCTCCCAAAACCGTGGTTCCGATCGCTGCCGTCCATCGCAGTCCACGCTGCCAT
>CAZSDE010000321.1:4453-4876 GCA_964605435.1 uncultured Akkermansia sp. | reverse complement strand
CGCTTGCGTGGGCCTTGATCCGCCAAAAGGAGAAAGCGTGCCTCTTTACCTGCTGATTCCGTTAGGCTGTGCCATTGTGTACACGCTGTCCTCGCTTTTCTTCAAGCGTGGGTACCTGGAAGGGGCGGGAACGGTGGAGAGTTTTCACTGGGCGAATGTGCTGGGCATTCCACTGTTTCTGCCATTGTTCTGGGTACGTCCGAGTGAGCTTCCGCTGGTGGAACTGTGGCGTCCGCTCGTGACTTCGCTCCTGATTTATGCCGGCTCGTGGGCGACCTTTGCGGCGATTCAGAAGGGAGATGTTTCCGTGGTGACGCCGGTGCTCGGGACCAAGGTGGTGTTCGTGGCACTGGGGGCGGTTTTTCTGGTGGGCACCCAGCTTTCGGGGGCGCTCTGGATGGCGGGCTTTCTGGCGACCGCCGG
>CAZSDE010000321.1:0-4443 GCA_964605435.1 uncultured Akkermansia sp. | reverse complement strand
CCGGGATTTTTCTTGTGGGGATGGGCGATGTGCGGCCGGGGCGGGCGCGCTGGGCTGCGGTGCTGCTGTGTTTGTTCAGTGCCTTCTGCTATGGATTGACCGATGTACTCATCGGCATGTGGGCCGAGCGCTATGGCGGGACCGTGTTCCTTGGTCTGCTGCCGCAGTTCATCGGTCTGTTTTCGCTGCTGCTGATTCCCGTGACGGCACCAGGGACATTCCGGATTCCGGCATCGTCGCGTTCATGGGTCATCTGGGGATGTGTGCTGCTGAGCGCCCAGGGCATGGCGATGGGGCTGGCGCTCGCCTTCTGCCACGATCCGACCGGCGTGAATATCGTCTACAGCACCCGGGGGCTGTGGTCGATTGTGCTCGTGTGGTTTGCCGGTGCGTGGTTTGGAAACCGCGAGCGGGGAGACGCCGGGAAGCGCGCCATGGCGTGGCGCATTGCAGGTACCGCCATGATCACGGTCGGCGTCGTGCTGGCCGTGCTGGCGCGCAGCGGGCCGGCCTTGTGAGCGCCGTGGAAGGGGATGGCAGGGGAATCACTTCCCTTCTTCTTTCTTTTCTTCCTTCGAGGCTTCCTCGGCGGCGGGCGGGGCGGTGCCTTCAGCTTCGCGGATGCGCTGGGCGAGTTCCTCGATGTCGCGCTTGAGTCGTTCGGCAGCCGCTTCGGCTCCTTTGCGTTCCTCGATGAGGGCGTCGAGTTCCGGATGGAAGAACTTGCCATCGCCGGCTGTGCTGATGAGCTTCTCGATCGATGCCGCCGGAATGGCGAAGCATTCAATGCGGCCTGAGCGGGCAATGTTCATACCGATGACACGGCCCTTGAGGTCGACCACGGGACCACCGACCTCATTCGGTTCGAGGAACATGTCATGCTGCAGCGCTCCTGGGTATCCGGAACGGTTCCGGCTGACCGGGCCACCCAGCGTGTTGCGTACGTCTTCTGCGAGTTGTCCATCCCCCTGCGGCCGCCGGCCGAGCGTGGCCGACACTTCCTTTTCCTCCATGCCTCGCTGGATCGTCAGCTTGACCGTTTCGTACGGGCGATTGGAAGCGATCGTCTGAATGAAATCCGAGACCGTGCGGATCGGGGTGCCGTTGACGGATTTGATGACATCGTCCGAGACCAGGCCGGCCTTGGCCGCGGGGGCGTCCGGGGAAACGCTGATGATCTTGACGGAGCCACCGTCGGCGGCGTCGAGATTCACACCGAGGTATCCCTTATGGGAACCGTCAAGGCTGCGCGGCAGGACCGAGACCACACCCGTGGCAATGGGGAGTCGTTCCGGAGCCGAGGATGCGATGAACGTGCCGGGTTCGAGCGGGGCGGACGCTTCCCATTTCATGGTGCGGAGTCCGCGGGCTTCCACCTTGAGGAGAGCGAGGTCGAAAGGCTTATGGGAATCCACCATGCGGACCGGGAGTTTGAGGCCTTCCGGAAACTGGGCTTCGATCGCTTCGAGGGCAGCGCCTTTCTTGTCGTGCAGCTCACTCCATTTCGAGATGAGGTAACCGTTTTCGTGGACGGCGCAGCCGAGGGCGACCTGTTTGCCTTCTTTGTCGAGGCTGCGGACGGTGGCGCGGCGGGCGGATTCGAGGGCGGATTCCCAGCCCTTCATGAGATCCGGGGATTCCCGGCTGAAGCGGTCCTGCGGGCGGGGTTCAGCGGGAGTTTCCGCCTTCTTTTCTTCCGGTTTGGCGGCTGTTTGGTCACCGGCTTTGTCATCGGCCGGGACAGGCAGCAGAGAGGCGAGCAGAAGCAGGAACGGGAGCGATTTCATGGTGGGCAGAGTTCAGGGGTTCTGGTCGAGGGTGGCTTCGCCGGAGAAATCCGATTCCCCGCGGCGGGCCTTGAAGTTCAGTTTGTCTCCGGATTTGAGGCTGCGGAGGAGATCGGCTGCATCCGCCGGGGTCGCAATGTCGCGGTCGTTGGCGCGGATCAGCAGATCGCCGGGAACGAGGCCGGCCCTGGCCGCCGGACTGCCCTCCTTGACGCTCGTGATGCGGGCACCCTTGCCCTCGCTGTCTTCGACTTCGATCCCGAAGAACGGGCCGCGGGGGGCCGCCTCCGGAACCTTGGGAGCAGGTGGGCCGTCCTTGCCTTCGCCATCCGGATCACTCGGGGCCGGGATCGAGCCCGCACGGGTCAGCTCGATTTCTCCTTCGATGGTTTCGCTGCCGCGGCGCAGAGCGACCGACACCTTGTCGCCCGATTTTTTCTTGGCCATGAGGCGCTGGAGGGCATGGAAGGTGGCCACGTCCTGACCATCGAAGCGGATCAGGAAATCGCCCGACTTCCATCCAGCGGCGGCAGCCGGGGAATTTTCGCTGACGCTTTCGATGCGGACGCCGTCCTGGCTATCGCGGTCGAACATGGCACCGGTGCGGGGCCGTCGGCGTTCGTCCGCGCGGAATCCCTTGGTGCCCCACGTCTTGTCCTTCATCATGTCGTCCCAGTCCGCCCTCAGAGTGTCGATGGCGACGTGACGGTTCATTTCGACGCTGCCGTGGATGGAACTGTTGATGCCGATGACGCGGCCCTCGAGATCGAAGAGCGGGCCACCGCTGTCTCCGCCAATGAGTGGGCAACTGCTGAAAATGGCTCCGTCGACATCCCGCCGCCAGATGCGTCCGAGGCGGACCGGCGGGCGGCGTTCGTAGCTGAAGCCACCCGGATGGCCGAGCGCGACCACCCAGTCGCCCAGCCGCATGCGGTCGCTCGAGCCGATTTCCGAGGTTGGCCAGTCGCCATCGTCCGTGATGCGGGCGAGGCCGGCGTCGGTCGAACGGTTGGCTCCGAGGGCTTCGCCTTTGACGCGGCGTCCGTCCGGGAAGGTGATGATGAGATTTTTGCCGGTGGCCTCGGTGACGTGGGCTGCGGTGAGGATGAGGCCGGATTTTTCAACGATGACGCCGCTGCCGGAGCCGGGACGTTTGGGATCCGACGAGGTGATGGCGACGACCGAAGGGGAGACTTTGCCGACGACCTCGCGGACCTTGGTTTCGCGGGCTTCGAGTTCCTGAATGGTTTCGCTGCGGAGGCTTGGCGGGGAGGCCACGACGAGGGCAGCGAGCATCAGGCGGCACAGGGAGGACGAGGCGGGGGACATTCCGGTGAAAATGGTAGGCTGATGAAACAGGAACGACTCTCGGGAGGCAAGCAGCAGGGAATGATGAAACAGAGAGCGTTTTCAGGGAAGCAAAATCGGTGCCGTTTCTGCGGAGGGGTCAGGGGCGCATGAATAACTCTTCAAGGCCGGTTGCGCGGGCCGAGCATGGCGCTATCCACTCCGGCACGTCCCGCTGCTGAGAGATTTGCCATGTTCCGCCTGTTCCGACTCAACGACTCGATGCACCCGGTCCGTTCCCGGGGCTGGGTCGGGCGTCTGGGCGCTGGATTGGCGTGCGGGATCGTCCTGCTGGGCAGCCTGATGCCTGCCCGGGCGGCCTTCGAATGGAAAGTCGGCCAGATTGACGGACGCGACTACGTTTCGGCGTCGGACGTGAAGCAGTTCTATGGATTTCCGAGGCTGCAGCGGGACGGGCGGGCGGTCTGGTTCCGGTCGCAGGCCCTCATGATGAAGTGGAATGTGGGGTCGGACGACATTTTCATCAACAATGTGAAATTCTGTCTGTCGTTTCCCGTGCAGGAACGGAATGGGCAGGCCATGGTCTCGCGGGTGGATCTGGCGAAGCTGCTGCACCCGATCATCCGTCCGTCGCACATTCAGAATGCCGTCGGATTCAATACCGTGGTGATCGATCCGGGGCATGGCGGGGAAGACAGCGGAGCGGTCGGGCCGTACGGGGCCGAGAAGAATTACACACTCGACACGGCCTTCCGGCTGAAGCGGAAACTGGAGGCGGCAGGCTACCGGACCGTGCTGACGCGCAGCACCGATGTCTTCATCAGCCGTCCGGCGCGCGTAGAGATGGCGAATCGCGTTCCGAAGGCGATTTTCGTGAGCATTCACTTCAATTCGTTCACGTCGTCCGCGGCGGGCCTTGAGACTTTCGCGTTGGCTCCGGCAGGGACCGCCAATACGGACAAAGCTCTCAAGGAGAGTGATTTGAGCATGCGGCGCGGCAACGAGCGGGATTCGGAGAACATCGCCCTCGCTACCGCGGTGCATGCCAATTGCCTGTACCGGCTGCGCGGGATCGACCGCGGAGTGAAGCGCGACCGTTTCGATGTTCTCACGGGCATCGAGCGACCCGGTATTCTGGTCGAAGGCGGCTTTGTGAGCAATCCGGCCGAAGGAGCCAAGATCCACCGCGCCGAGTACCGCGAAAACCTGGCCGATGCCATCTTCGGGGGCATACAGAACTACCGCAAAGCCCTCCTGCGCGGTCGCCCCACCGGGACCACACGGGCCACTGTCCGCTCCGGCGTCGCCGGAAGCCCTCCCGCGGAATCGTCACCCCCGAAAAACACCG
>CAZSDE010000320.1:0-4876 GCA_964605435.1 uncultured Akkermansia sp. | reverse complement strand
TGCTTCCGTTCCCGCGCCGCCGCTACGGTGTCTTCACCGCGCGGATCGGGCGCTCCCATTTCAATCCAGGCAGCGAGGTCTTCGATTTCATGCGCCTCAAGAGGATGGTCGGGCGGCATCTCCAGATCCGGATCGCGCCGCCGCACCGCATTCATCAGCAGACTCGATCCCGGATCGCCAGGAACCACCACAGGACCGCGGTCTCCCCCGCGCCTCACTCCGGCACGGCTGTCGAGCAGCAACCCACCACGCACCGTGGCCGCTCCAGCACTGTGACATTCATGACAGCGGCCCGCCAGGAGCGGACGGATGCGGCTTTCAAAAAACGCCAATTGCTCAGCCGTGGGACTGGCATGGAAGCCGTCCCCGGGCACAGGCACGGAACCTTCTCCGCTCCACAACTCCATGCCAGAAAGATTGGCCGCCCCGCCCGCCGCACTCACCCGGATCTCTCCACCCTCGGGCCGGCAGCGCCACGGGCCCAGCCGGTGCCACGTGCCTCCCGCACCGCTCCGGAATCCCTCCAGCACCGTACGCCCATTGACCGCAAACCGGCAGGTCTCGCTCCGGTTGTCTTCCCAGACCCACAGCACCACCTGATAGTCCCCATCGGAAACATTCCGGAACGCCACTTCCACCCCGTCGCCCCACGTACTGCTCCTCAGCATGCGGGCCCGCGCCGGATCCACCGCGGGCCGCAACGGCACGGACTGATTCTCGAAATGCTGACCCCGCGCCGCGAAGTCACCCGCGTCCCGTCCTTCCCATGCCCGACCATCCACCGTCAGGGCCGGACCATTGAGATTCACGGCCCGCACAAAGCACGCTTCCTCCGCCCGGACCGCGCCGGAGAGCACCAGCAGCCATGCCAGCCTACGCCACAATCGCCTGCACCACATGACCGTGAACATCGGTTAAACGGTAGTCGCGCCCACCATGCCGGAAGGTCAGGCGCTCATGATCAATCCCCAGCAGATGCAGAATGGTGGCATGGAAATCGTGCACGTGCACTTCATCCCGCGCCACGGTCGCCCCCAGTTCGTCGGTTTCTCCATAGGTCATCCCGCCACGCACCCCGCCGCCGGCCAGCCACGACGAAAAACAGGCACTGTGATGCCCCCGCCCCTTGGCTCCATCGACCCCGGGCGTGCGCCCGAATTCCGTGGTCCACACCACAAGGGTATCGTCGAGCATGCCCCTCCGCTTCAGATCGCGCAGCAAACCAGCCACGGGCTGATCAATGTTCTTCGCATGCCGCGCATGCTCCGCCATGTCGCCATGCTGATCCCAGTTCTGCGACGAACTCCCATCAACGATCTCCACGAAGCGCACACCCCGCTCCACCATCCTCCGCGCCACCAGACACTGCCAGCCAAAGCCATCGGTCTGCCCGCGCTGGATTCCATAAAGCCCCAGCGTCTCGTCACTCTCCTGCTCCACCGCAAACACTTCCCGCGCCCCGCTCTGCATCTGATACGCGGTCTCGAACGACCGGATGCGCGCCGCCAGCTGGTCGTCATGCCCGCGCGCTTCCAGATGCCGCCGGTTGAAGGCTTCCGTCAGCCCATTCTCCAGTTCCTGCAGGCCCGCCTCCGCGGACCGGCGGTCGAGATTGGCAATCGGTTCCTTCCCGGGCAACACCCGTACGCCCTGATGATAGGCGGGCAGAAAGTCGTTGCTGAAAATCTGCGTCCCCGCATAGGGCATGGCCGCCGCCAGCACCACAAACGACGGCAGATTCCGGTTCAGCGTCCCCAGCCCGTAACTCACCCACGAACCAATCCCAGGCCGCGCGAAGAAGAACGATCCAGTATGAATCCCAAGGGTTGCATTGTAATGCTCGTTGTCGTTCCCCCGCATGGAACGGATCACACAGATGTCGTCCATGCATTCCCGGAGATGAGGAAAGAGATCGCTCACCATGGTCCCGCATTGCCCCCCGGGACGGAACTCCCAACCCGGCTTGAGCAGAACCCGCTGCTGATTGGATAGGCCACCGCCAATCCCCGTCATCTTCCCGTCGGCCCGGTAGAGCGCCGGCTTGTAATCAAAGGTGTCCATGTGAGACGCCCCGCCATTCGAAAAAATGAAAATGACCCGCTGTGCCCGCGCCCGGTGACCCGGCACCGCCGCCGCCAGAGGATCCGCCGCCCCGGCCCCGACCGACAGCAGTTCGCTGAGCAGCCCGGGCAGCACAAGTGACTGCCCCGCAAGACTCCGCAGAAAGGCCCGGCGCCCGCCGGACGCCACCCCATGCGTGCATGATCTCGGCTTCACCATCCCGTCATCCAGCCGCCATCCGCTCAGCGCAAATCCGCACCCGCGGCACCCATGCACGGGTTTCCCCTCCATTTCCCACCCCGCGGAAAAGCAAGGGTCGCACTTGCCGCACAAGGGGATCAGCCCGAAATCAACGTACCCTCAACCCTCGTTTCAGTGACCGAACCCGACCCCGCACAACTCCCCACCGCCACCGACCAGGGCAGCACGGAGACCAGCATGCCCGGATTCACCATCCGGCTCGTCCGCACGCTTGTCATCGATCCCGATCCCGCCGCCGCAGAACCCCTCCTCGCCATCCTCCGGGGCCGCGGTCACGAATGTTCCCATAGCCCTTCGTTCGCAGCGGTTCGCAAATCCCCGGCAGAACTCGACCCCCCGGATTGCCTCATCCTCCGCCTCGACCACACCACCGCACCGGAAGCCGCCGAATTCCTCCGCTTCATCCGGGACCGCGGCGACCAATCCCACCTCATCGCCCTCACCCGGACCGAAGAATCCCCCAGCCGCGTGGAAGCATGGCTCAAACGCGGCTTCGATGAATTCCTCCCGGATCCCGAAACCGCTGGCTCATCCATGGTCGGCAGCCGCCTCGCCGTCATCGAACGCACCGTCATGCGCCGCCGCGAACGCGCCCGGCACGCCATGGAATCGCTGCGCTTCACCCGGAGGTTCGAAGACATCTTCCAGCGTTCCCCGGACGCTGCCCTCGTCGTGACGGCCCGCGAAGGCCTCATCGTGGAAGCCAATGCCGCCGCGGAAGATGTGCTCGGCGTGCGCCGGCGCGACCTCATTCAGCGCTTCCTTTCCCTCGTCCTGCCGGACCTTTTCGAACGCGAGGACTTCGATGCCCGCATCCTCACGGTTCCGCATACCCTGCGGCTCAGTGGACTCCCGCACCGGAAACCGGACGGTTCACTCCGCTCTCTCGACGTCTTCATCACCCGCATCCCATGGGCCCCCGGTCAGGCCCTCCTCCTCAATTTCATCGACCGCACCGACGCCCTCGGCCGGGAAGCCCGCCTCCTCCACGAGGCCCGCATGGACGCAGCCGCGCGCTCAATGGGCGGGGCGGCCCGCGAGCTGACCGACGCCCTCACCAGCCTGCGCGGCCACCTCGACCTCCTCCAGCGCCAACCCTTCGCCCGTCAGGAAATCCGCGACCTCATCGCCGCTGTGGCGGCTTCCTGCGACCGCACTGAAGGCGTCGCCCACCAGCTCACCGGCCTCGCCCGCGCCCCCCGCGGACACGACCTCCGCAGACAACCGGTCTCCCTCCGCCTCCTCACGGAGAAAGCGGTCGCCTTCGCCCTCCTCGGCGGAAAGGCCCGCATGACCTGCCAGCTCCCATCGGACCTCTGGCCCATCGCAGCAGACGAATCCCGCCTCGCGGAAGCCTTTGCCTGCCTCGCCCGCAATGCCGACGATGCCATGGAATCCGGTGGCACCCTCCACATCTCAGCCCACAACGCAGATCCCGTCAGCCACCCGGACAGCGAGGGAAAACAAGGTGTGCTCATCACCTTCCGCGACGAAGGCCACGGTATCCACGCGGACCACCAGCCCCGCGTATTCGATCCATGGTTCACCACGCGTGCCGGACGCCCCGGCATGGGCCTGACACTCGCGGGTTCAATCGTCCGCGCCCACGGTGGCCACCTCTCCATCGCAAGCAACCAAGGAGCAGGCACCACCGTCACGCTCTGGCTTCCCGCCACCCCCGCGGAATCCGCCGGCACCACGACCCCGGAAAACCCTGCTCCAACCGCCAAACGGCACCGCGTCCTCTTCATGGACGATGAAGCCCCCATCCGGGAGGTTGTCTCCGCCATGCTCTCCACCCACGGATTCGATGTCCACTGCACCGCCACCGCGGACGAAACCGTCGCCGCATGGTCCCGCGCCCAGGAATTCGGAGCCCCCTTCGATGTTCTCCTCGCCGACCTCGATATCCGCGGCGGTCCCGGAGCCTGCGAGGTCATGACCCAACTCCGCAGCCGCTTCCCCCACATCCGCGCCATCCTCACCTCCGGCTACGCCGACGACGAAATCATGGAATCATTCCGTTCCCATGGCTTCCTCGGCATCCTCTCAAAACCGTTCCAGATGGAACGACTCGTCCAGTCGGTCCGCCAGCTCCTCGGTTCCTGAATCCCCCGCCATGTCCGCACCCCGCAACGTCTACGGTGGTCCGCTGCGCCCGTGCAGCACGGAACCCATGACTGGATTCTTCCGCGACGGATGCTGCCGCACCGACGCCCACGACCACGGCAGCCACACGGTCTGCGCAGAAATGACCGCCGCCTTCCTCGCCTTCAGCAGATCCCGCGGCAACGACCTCTCCACCCCGCTGCCGGAATACGGATTCCCAGGCCTCCAGCCAGGCGACCGATGGTGCCTCTGCGCCGCCCGCTGGCTCGAAGCCGCCCACGCCGGGGTCGCTCCCCCTGTCATCCTCAACGCCACCAGCGAAGCCGCCCTCCAGATCGTGCCCCTGCCGCTCCTCGAACAGTTCGCCACTGCCTGATCGCAACAGACCCCACCGAAGGCCGGAAATCAGCGCCCGGCCAGCTGACGCGCCTGCCCCGCCAGCCTC
>CAZSDE010000319.1:0-4897 GCA_964605435.1 uncultured Akkermansia sp. | reverse complement strand
CCGGAATGGACGCTCGCCAAAGCCAAGGGCCTCCACCTCCCGGCTTTCCAATCGCTCAATCCCGGGCGCGCGGTGGTCCGGCCCGACCTCCCGGACCGCGCCCCGCTCATGCAGATCGGCGGGGTCGGCCGCTATAGCTCAGCCTGCAGTGCCACGGTCTACGAAGGCGGCGCATGGCCGGAAGCATGGCATCACACCATCTGGTGCACGGAACCCATTCTCGATATCGTCCATCACGAAAAACTGGAAACGGACGGTCCTTCCTTCCGTGGATCCATGGTCCTGACGGACCGCGAATTCATCCGCTCGCGCGATTACTGGTTCTGCCCGGTCGATGTCGCCACAGCCCCGGATGGCTCGCTCTTTGTCCTCGATTTCTATACGCCGGTAGTCGCCCACAACGACACGCGCGGACCGGCTCATGGCAAGGCCGGGGCCTCCATCCGTCCGGACCGCGAACATTATTTCGGACGCCTCCTCCGCATCGATCACAAGGAGGCACGACCGCTCGCCGTTCCCAATCTCGCGGAACTTCCCACGGCTGATCTCCCGGCGGCCTTCGCTCACCCCTGCAAAACCGTCCGCTTCCTCGCCCAGCAGCAGTTCGTGGAACGCCCGGACGCCGGACGGAATCTGCCGGCCCTGCGCACGGCGCTCGCATCGGTTCTGCCAGCGGCCCGCTCGCTCGCACTATGGTCGTGCCACCGTCTCGACGCGCTCGCGGACAAGGATTTCGCCAATGCCCTCGCGGATCCGGATCCCGCTGTGCGCACCGCAGCCCTGCTCATTGCCGAAGCAGAAAAGCGTCCGCTCACGGCGGCCCAGACGGCCACGGCACTGGCCGATGCCAACGCACGGGTCCGGCTCGCCGCCCTGCGTGCCCTCACCGCAACGGGCCTCACGAGGGAAACCGGTCCCGCCCTCGCAGCCGCCCAGCCTAACTTCACGGACGCATGGAGCCGCGCCGCCGCTGCGGCCGCTTCGGCCTCCCATCCCGGCCTTCAGCTGACCGCTGCCTTTTCCTCCGCCGATCCTCCGGACGGGCAATTGATCGCATCACTGGCCACGGTGATCTCCCGCGAGGGCCGCACGGATGATGCGCTCACTCTTCTTCAACTGGCTCCGCGCCATCCCATGGCAGCGACCGCTGCCCTCCGCATTCTCGCGCTCGAGCCACCCGCCCCGCCCACCGGACCGGACGCGGAGACGGCGCGCACCGCCCTCGCTGCCCTCCTTGCTTCGGATCAGCGGAATCTCGCCGGAGCCGCCCTCCCCATGGCCTCGGCATGGGACACCGACCAGTCACTCGCATCAGCCCGCCGCACCGTCGCGGAACGCCTCGCGGCCACCACGATTGATGCCAATGCCCCGCCGGAAGACCGCACGCAGGCAGCCCGCATGCTTCTTGCCACGCGGCGCAGCGACGATTCCATTGTACCCCGCTTCGTGACCATGCTGGCGTCGGCACAGCCGGAATCGTTCCGCCGCAGTCTCGTGGCAGCCCTTGCGGAGACCGGCGACAACGCGGCGGCGGCGGCTCTCGCGCGGACGTTTCCATCGCTCGGCGCGACCCTGCGCGACGCTGTCTTTCAGGCCCTCCTGCCCCGACCGGAATGGACGGATTTCCTTCTCAACGACCTCGAATCCGGCAAGCTGAATCCGGCCCTGCTTTCGCCCACGCAGCGCGGCCGCCTCACCGCCCACCCGCAGGGCCGCACGGCGGAACGCGCCCGCCGCATTCTCGCAACTCTGGGATCGGGCACGAATCCCGCCAAGGATCAGATCATCGCCAATCTTCTTCCGACCGTCCAGCAGCCGGGCAATCCAGCGAACGGCAAAGCCCTCTTTGCCACCTGCGCCAGCTGTCACCAGTTCAAAGGCGAGGGCCATCTCTTCGGTCCGGCCCTCGATGGCATGGGATCTCATCCAGTGGCCGACCTCCTCGTCCACCTCATCGACCCGGACCGCTCGGTCGACGATGAACACCGCACATGGAACATCACCATGAAGGACGGGGCCCAGCACAGTGCCCTCATCGCAGGAGAAAATGAAGCGTCGCTCCGCATCCGGCTTCCTGCCGGTGTTTCACTCGACCTACCCAAGGCAGACATCGCGGATCTCCGCAGTTCGCCGGCTTCCCTCATGCCCCAGGGACTCGAAGCCCTCGGAGCCGAAGCCCTCCGCGACATCATCGCCTACCTCCAGTCGCCTCCCCAGCCCGCTCAGCCCACAGCCAGCGGCGGAAACTTCCATCCCATCGACCTCGCCACCTCCTTTACCGCCGATAACCGACTCGGTCTCTACAATTCCACGGCCAACCGCGACAACACCTTCCCCTTCGTTACGCTGGGACGGGTCACCGCCAATGGCATTCCCTTCCAGCTCGCCAAACCAGAGGATTCCCCGGACGGCCGGACCCTCATCGTCCTCCGCGCAGACCGTCCCGGGACCCACGCCGCCAACTACCCCGTGAAGGTGGAAATTCCGGTCGGCTTCCCAGCACAGCGCATCCACTTCCTCGGCGGAGTCGCCGGCTGGGGCGGCCAGCAAGGAGCCAACCTTCCCGCCATGAAGGTCACCTTCGTTCACCGGGATGGCTCGGAATCCTTCACCCTCCGCGCCGGACACGAATTCGCCGACTACATCCGCCGCACCGACGTCCCCGGCTCACAGTTCGCCGACGGCATCGTCAGCAGCAAACAAATCCGCACGTTCTCACTTCCTGTTGCCCGTCGCTCGCCACTCGAGCGCATCGTCCTCGAAAGCCCCCTCACCCGCTGCGCCGCCACCACCGCAGCCATCACCGCAGAACTCCCCGATGGTTCACCTCCACCAGAGCCACCTCCCGCCCCAGCGAAACCTCCCGCAGCAGCGCCAACCCCGGCACCTGCTGCCAGCCCGCCGGCCGCCGCACCAGCGCAACCACCACCGGACAGTCCGGACAATCCACGCACCACCCTGCCCACCGGACAGAAATTCGCGGAACCAAGGGCCAAGGGGACTCTTCGGGTCCTGCTCACGGGTGCCGGAGGATCGCACGATTTCCCCCGCTTCTTTCTCCGCAAGGATGCCGAAACGCTGCGCGGTCTCGGCGGAATCGACACGGCCGCGACCCCCAATGCCGACGAAGCCCGCGCCTTGCTGCCCCTCGCCGACGTCGTCGTCTTCAGCGCCAATCACCCGAGCTTCAGCCGCACCGATTTCATGCAGGCCCTCCATGCCTTCGCGGACGCGGGCAAGGGCCTCGTCATTCTGCACGCGGGCACATGGCGCAATTACGCCCCGCACACAGGATTCAATCAGCGCTTCGTGGGCGGCGGAGCCAAAAGCCATGGCTCCGGCGACATCACAGTCACCATCACCAATCCCAACCACCCGGTCACCAGGGATGTCCCCCGCAGCTTCCTCATCCGCGACGAAAGCTACCACGCCATCCTCGACGCCGGTTCCCAAACCGAAATCCTCGCAGAAAATTCCCCGGACAACAAAACCAATAAAGTCTACCCGTCGGTCTGGACCGTGACCGACCCCAAATGCAGAATCGTCAACATCTCGCTCGGTCACGCCGAACCCGCCCACTCCCACCCAGCCTACCAGCAGTTGCTCGGAAATGCTGTCCGCTGGGCCGCTTCCCCTCCCTGACCCGACTCCCTTCCTCCCCATCATGAACGCCACTCAGCTCGATTCACTGCACGCCCGCCACGAAATCATGCAGACTCCGCACGGCCCGGTCCTCGGTACTTCCTACCGCTGGCCCGGTGGACAATACTGCGCGATTCATACCGAACGCGGCATCGTCGGCTGCGGCATCTACGACGTCCACACCGCCGGAAAATTCCACATGGCCGTCGCCATCGCCCGCGGCACACCGGAACACCCACTCTGCGAACCCGAAGACCTCTTCAAGGCCACCATCGCCGAAGTGAGTGAACCCGCCGCCCAGCTCGGCATCTCTCCGGGCATGTCCGGCCTCGACGCCCTCGCCATTCTGCTCGCCGCACGCTGAAGCGTCCCGCTCCTCACGGATCCATGGACCATGCATCGGTCCGGAACGGAGAAACCGGAAGCCCGGACGTTGTCCAGACATTGAGAATCGGCCGACCCGCCCAGGCAAAGCGAGCCGCCACAGGTTCAGAAATCGTTTCGTGCCACACTTCCATGGTGCGCGGGCCAATGATCCTGGCCTTCGATTCGATGAATCTGCGGTCGCTTCCGGCAATCACGAAGCCCGATGGTTCGGCCCGCAGCGTGAGGGCATCGTCTCCCATCAGTCTGAACTCGAGCACGAGCCGGCCATTACGCGCTTCATGGGAAACGAGGACCGGCGATCCCCATGGCTGAGCCTTGTCTTTCCGCCCGTAGACTTCCGCCATGGCCCAGCGGACCGTCCGCTCGGCCGGGGCCTGCTTGCGCATGTTATGCAGATCGCCATGAAGTTCGTCGGCCGTGACCGTGATCCCTGTGTCCGGGGTCGTCTGCTGAATGCGGAGCTGGGCTTCCTGCACGGTCTGGAATCCGCTGGGACCGTACAGTTCGGGCTGCGGGCCGCAGTTCCCGGTCTGAATGAGGCAAAAGGGATGCGCCGGATCCCGGAACGCATCGCGCCATGAAGCAATCACGGCGCGGCAGCTTCCCTCGAAGGCCCGCGTGAAGCCGGGATCCATGGAATTGTTCTCGCCGAGATAGAAAAGGGATCCCCGCATCGCAAAGTCCCGGATCGGAAGGATCGTGGTGTGATACAGACACCCCGGAACCCACGGCGGCGATGGCTTGGCAAAGATTTCCTTCATCTCCGGAACGCCGCGCAGCAATTCCGGCGACGCCCAGTAATGCGCCAGGGTGCCACCCACCGATGTATCCACCAGCCCAATCGGAACCTTCAGTTCCTCGTAAAGCT
>CAZSDE010000318.1:0-4902 GCA_964605435.1 uncultured Akkermansia sp. | reverse complement strand
GAGGGTGGCTTCACCGATCACCGCACCGCCGGCACGTGGTGGCCGCGCTGGGTGAGGGTTCTGGCGGCGTAGAGACCGGTGGGGCCGGCTCCGAGCACGACGATGTGCGGGCGCTGGCTGGGGGCTGCGGATGATTCCATGGGACGGAGCGGCTGCCTGGTCCGGTGCTGATGGACAGGGAGTCGTCCCAGGGATGCCTGTCGGCGGCATCCGGCGCAAGGGAATTTGCGGTCATCGTCCCCTCGGGGGAGGGGTGAGGCGGTTTCAGAGCCCGACAGTGACCGTGCGTCTTCCCGTGTAGTAGCTTGATTGCGAGGGGTGTTCGAGTCGCCCGATGACTTCGTGGTCGTGTTCGACTTCGTGTTCCAGTTTGGCGAGTTTCTGATGATCCTCCTGGAGGATGCGTTCGAGTGAGGTCACTCGGTCGCGCAGCTGCTGGATTTCGGCGGTGAGAGCCTGGATGGCGGGGTGGTCGGTGAGGTTCGCTTCCATGGATCTGGTACGCGTCGGGGAAAATGGGGCCGACGGGCAATTTCATTCTACCTTCATTCAAGGTGGCTGCAAGCGAACCAGGGCGTGTGACTGGATGATAAGGGTCTCGGGGAAACTCCGATGGAGGGGTACATTCTCTCCGTTATCTTGTTGAAATCCTCCGCTAAAACGGAAGGATCGGGCGCAAGATGAAAGCGCTTGTGAAGAAAGAGGCGGGACCGGGATTGTGGCTCTGTGATGTGCCTGAGCCTGAGCCGGGGATCAACGATGTGCTGATCCGGGTGAAGAAGACGTCGCTTTGCGGGACGGATCTGCACATTTACAAATGGGATGCGTGGGCGCAGCGGACGATTCCGGTGCCGATGACGGTGGGGCATGAATTCTGCGGGGAGATTGTGGAGGTGGGGAGCAACGTGCATGATTTCCGGGTGGGCGATCTTGTGAGCGGGGAGGGGCATCTGGTGTGCGGGCGGTGCCGGAACTGTCTGGCTGGGCGGAGGCATCTCTGTGCGCACACGAAGGGGATTGGGGTGAATACGACGGGAGCGTTTGCGGAGTATCTGGTGCTGCCGATGACGAACGTGTGGCTGGCTGACCGGGGCATTCCCGAGGAGATCATTTCGTGTTTTGATCCGCTGGGGAATGCGACGCATACGGCGCTGACGTATGATGTGCTGGGGGAAGACGTGCTGATTACGGGGGCTGGGCCGATTGGCTGCATGGCGGCGGCGATTGTGCGTCATGCGGGGGCGCGTCATGTGGTGGCGACAGATGTGAATCCGCGGCGGCTGGCACTTGCGGCGCGGATGGGGGCGACGCGGACGGTGGATGTGAGCCGTGAGGATGTGAAGGATGTGCAGCGGGAGCTTGGGATGGTGGAAGGCTTCGATGTGAGTCTGGAGATGTCCGGATCGCCGTTGGCGATGCAGACGATCATAGCGAATGCCTGTCATGGCGGGAAGGTGGCCATTCTTGGGATTTTCCCCGAGCGGTTTGCGATCGACTGGGACAAAGTGATTTTCAGCATGCTGACGATCCGTGGAATTTATGGACGGGAGATGTACGAGACGTGGTACAAGATGACGACGATGATTCAGAGCGGGCTGGACATTGCGCCGGTGATCACGCATCGGCTGCCGTACACGGCCTTTGCGGAAGGCTTTGCGGCGATGCAGTCCGGGGAAGCCGGCAAGGTGGTGCTCGACTGGGAAGGCTCCTGAGCGGGCGCTTGCTGGCGGGGTTTTGAGGGTTGACGGGGAAGCTGTGCAGTTTGCGGACGCGATTGACCGTTTTGTGATGTATCTGGCGACCGAGCGGGGGTTGTCGGACAACTATCAATTGTCCGTCCGGCAGTCGCTGGAGTCATTTGCGCGGTGGTATGGGGAGCGGGTGGGGGACGATGTGGGGCTGGTGGTGGTGGACGAGATGACGTCGTATTTGATGGAGCGGCGCGGCAAGGGGCTGGCGAATGCGACGGTGCGGCTTGAGGCGATGGCGTTGAAGATCTTCTTCCGGTGGCTGGCGTCGCGGGGCATGGTGTCTCGTGATGCCGGGGCGCTGCTGATGGCTCCGCGGCTGGATGCGGCCCTGCCGGGGACGCTGAGCCGGGAGGAAGTGGGGCATCTGCTTGCGGGGATTGAGTTGAAGGGTCCGCTGGATTACCGTGATCTGGCTGTACTGGAATTGCTGTATGCGAGTGGGCTGCGGATATCCGAGTTGGCGGGAGCGACCCTGGATGCGCTGTCGCTGGAGGAAGGGATGATCCGGGTGACCGGGAAGGGGAACAAGGTGCGGCTGGTGCCGGTGGGTGGGGTGGCGGTGCAGGCCCTGCGGGATTGGCTTGAGAAGGGCCGTCCGCTGCTGGTGGGCCGCCGGACGGGGAATCATGTATTCATTTCCGTGCGGGGGACGCGCATGACGACGCAGCGGTACTGGCAGATTGTGAAGGAGCGTGCGGCGGCGGTGGGCATGGATGTGCATCCTCATCTGCTGCGGCATTCCTTTGCGACGCATCTGCTGAGTGGCGGGGCTGACCTGCGGGTGATTCAGGAGATGCTGGGTCATGCGAGTGTGGTGACGACGCAGATCTACACGCATGTGGATCAGCAGCGGCTGCGCGAGGTGCACCGGAAGTTTCATCCACGGGCGTGAGGTGTCTGCGGCGGGTGCTGCCGTCCCGTGATGACGCGTGGGAAAGGTCCTTGATTTCCCGGGACTGGCGCAATTGGTGGGAGTCATGATGACGAACCGCCGATCCCTGCTGATGATGGCTGCTGCCGCCTTTGTGTCCGGACCAGTTTCCGCGGAGGAAGCCGGCTTTGCGCCATTGTTTGATGGCAAGACTCTCGATGGCTGGACGAATCCCTATGACTGGGGCGTAGCCGAAGTGAAGGATGGGGAGATTCATCTGACCGCCGACCGGAAATTCTTTCTGGTGACGAAGGAGACGTACGGTGATTTTGTCTTTGAGGGCGAAGTGCATCTGCCTGAGGGCAAGGCGAACAGCGGCTTCATGTTCCGGGCGCATGTGGAGAAGAACAAAGTGTTCGGGTACCAGGCCGAGGTGGATGGAGACGAGAACCGGAAGTGGTCGGGTGGTCTCTATGATGAAGGACGGCGGGCATGGTTCATCAGTCCGGTGAAGGAAGATCCGAAGAAGGCGAAGGAAGGGGCGAAGGCTGTGGGGCAGGTGACTCCCGAGGAATTCCGGGCACGTGCCGGCGATGCGTTCCGGCGGAACGACTGGAACCGTTACCGGATCACATGCCGTGGCAAGCGCCTGACGATTGAGGTCAATGGGGTGGTGACGACCGACTGCGAGGATGGTGTGGATGCGAGTGGTGTCATTGCGATTCAGCATCATGGCGAGAAGGGGGCGACGTACCGGTTCCGGAATCTGAGAGTCCGGAAGCTGTGAAATGCGGCGAAACGGAGTGCGCTGGCCGATCGTAAGTTGTCGGCATGAAGTACTGGACGCTGCTGCTGTGGGTTCATGCTGCGGGATGGGCCGCGGCAGGGGAAGCGGCTGCCCTGTGGGAGGAGAGGGTGCGGCCGATGGTGGATGAACAGTGCGTGAAGTGTCATGGTCCGATCGAGGAGAAGAGCGGCCTTGTGGTGGACACTGTGGAGGGGATTCTGCGGGGTGGGGATGAGGGAGCCGTGGTCGTTCCGGGGAAGCCTGCGGAGAGCCGGTTCTATACGTACCTTGCGGAGGGTGCGGACCCTCACATGCCTCCGAAGAAGCAACTGACGGCGGAGGAACGCGAGGGCGTGCGGCTGTGGATTGAAGCGCTGGGCAGCGGTCAGGGTGGTGCGGAGCGGGAGGAGGCGCAGCCCATGGGGCCGGTGCCTGCGGATCCGGCGCAGGCTATCGATTTCTTTCTGGAGGCAGCGCAGGAGCGGGCGGGGGTGAAAGCGGCGGCGGTTTGTGATGACCGGACCTTTGTGCGGCGGGTGTGGCTTGATCTGGCGGGCAGTGTCCCGTCGGCAGAAGTGCAGAGGGAATTTGTGGAGTCGGGCGACCCCGGGAAGCGGGATGCGCTCATTGCGGAACGGCTGGCGGCACCTGAGTATGCGCGGACGATGCGCGAGCTTTGGGATGTGCTTCTGATGGGGCGTGGCGGGGATGGGCGGATGAAGCAGCGGGCCGAGCATGGCTGGCATGGGTATCTGGAACGGGCCTTCGGCGAGAATCGGCCGTGGCCGGAGGTGGTGCGCGAGATCATTGTGGCGCGGCCCGGAAACGAAGTGGCTGCGGGATCGCAATGGTTTCTGTACGAGCGCGAAGCCCGGCATCAGGAGATGGCCGAGGCGGTCGCTCCGGTGATTTACGGAACGAGGATTGACTGTGCGCAGTGTCATGATCATCCGCTCGCTCGGGAGATCCGGCAGGCGCATTACTGGGCACTGGTGGCAGCGTTCAACCGGAGCCGCCGGGCGGGGTCGGGTGTGGTGGTGGAGGAATCGGCGATTGGCGGGCATCTGAACTTCACGAATCTGAAGAAGGAATCGCAGCCGGCCTTGCTGGAAGTGCTGGGGGGACCGGTCATTTCCGAGGAACGGCCGGCCGAGGGAGCCAAGGAAGAGGATGGGGCCGAGCGCTATGTGGTGTCGGGGAATGGTGTCAGGGTTCCGAAGTTTTCGCGCCGTGAGGCCCTTGCTGCGGCGGTGACGAAGGACAATCCGCTGCTCATGCGGGCGTTTGTGAACCGGACGTGGGCACAGTTCTTCGGCCGCGGGCTGGTGCATCCGGTGGATGAGATCAACAGCCGGAACCGGGCATCGCATCCTGAACTGCTGGAGTGGCTGACGCGGGATTTCACAGAGCACGGCGGGGATGTGAAGCGGTTGGTGCGTGCGATCGTGCGGAGCCGGGCATGGCAGCGGGCCGCTTGGAGCGGGGAAGGCGAG
>CAZSDE010000317.1:0-4937 GCA_964605435.1 uncultured Akkermansia sp. | reverse complement strand
CTTGCTGGGCGGAACGGTGGCGACCCTGCTGACGGCGGCGGTGGCCGGGATGTTCCGTCCGTGAAGCTGATGAGGAAAGGGATCGCTTGCCCGTGAGCGGCGGAGCGGGAACGGGTGGGGAAATGCTGAAGATTTATCTCTATGATGGCTGTGGGTCGTGCCGGTCGGCGCGGCGTTGGCTGGAGTCGCAGGGCCTGGAATATCTTGCCGTCCCGATCCGGGAGCAACCCCCGGCGGTGGAGGAACTCGCCGCGATGCTGGCGGCGCGGGATGGGCGGCGGGCGGCGCTGTGCAATACATCCGGCCGGGATTACCGGGAAAGTGGTCTCGGGGCACGCCTCGCCGGCCTCAGCGACGGGGAATTCCTCGCGGTCCTGTCTGCGAACGGAAACCTTGTGAAGCGACCGTTTGCGATCGAGGCGGCGGCTGGGATTTTCCTGTGCGGGTTCCGGGAAGCGGAATGGGAGGCAGCCTTCCGGCGGTGAATCAGGACGGCAGCGGTGCTGCGGGAAGCACGCCCGAGAGAGTGCGGAGGGCGGCGACCGCCGCAGGCACATTGTGGACGCGGAAGATGTGGGCTCCGCGGAGGAATCCTGCGGTGAGGCAGGCGATGGTGCCGGCGTCGCGTTCCGTGGGTTTGGCGATGCCGAGAGTTTGTCCGATGACCGTTTTGCGGCTCACCGGCAGAAGGATGGGCCGGGCGAGTCCGGCGAGCCGTGCGCAGTCGCGCAGGATGGTGAGATTATCCTCCTGCTGCTTGGCGAAATCGATTCCCGGGTCGAGGATGATGGCGTTGCGTGGGAGGCCGGCGGCGGTGGCGGTGGCCATGCGGTCGCTGTAGAAGCGGGTGAGTTCCTCCATGATATCGGGCCAGACCACGTGGGTATGTTTTTCCTTGGGGAGGCCGACCGAATGCATGATGAGGAGGGCAGCCCCGTGAGCCGCACAGAGCCGGGCATTGCGGTCGTCCGGGAGCGCGCTCATGTCGTTGAGGATGTCGCCGCCTTCTGGAAGAATGGAGGCGACTACTTCCGGTCTCCATGTGTTCAGGGAGAGGAGTGGAGGCCAGAGTTGTTCCGGGACTGGCGGGGGCGTGTCCGCCACCGACTCTGCCCATGCCGCGTAGGCCCTCATGAACGGAAGAAAGCGGTCGCATTCCTCCTGCGGGCTGATGGCAGAACGGTTCGTGCGGGCGGATTCCGCGCCGGCGTCGATGATGTCGGCTCCGGCCATGGCCATGGCGATGGCCTGCTGGAGGGCTGCGGAAGGATCAAGGGTTCCGTCCCCGCAGAACGAATCGTCATTGAGGTTGACGATTCCCATGACGAGCGGGCGCCGAGGGAAGTGCACGAGGCGGCCGCGGGCGGCGAGGCTGATGGCGGCAGAAGGCCGGCTGGCGGGAGTCACTTGCGGAGGTCGTCCGGTTTGACACCCTTCTTGAATTTATTGAAGCCGAAGAAGGTGGGCTTGTATTCCCCGACGGGTTCCGCGCTGAGAGTTTCCGTGATTTTGTCTTCGAGGCCGCAGGCCCAGAAGGCGGAATTCACGAAGAAGCGGCGGAGGCCTTCGTTTTCGAGGTCGACGGAAGCACCGATGGTTGATCCGATGATGCGGCCTTCCTTGCCGCCGTCGTACTGGTAGGAACGGACCCAGATGAGCGGCTGGAGGGGTTCATTCTTCGGGCCTTTGACAGCGGGGTCTTCCGGCTTCATGCCCGCGACGACTTCGCCGCGGACGAGGATTTCCGTCTGAGCCGGCAGCTTATCGATGCCGTAGACGTCGGTGGGACCCCACATGCCCTTGACGCCGCGGAGGAGGGGATGGCTGGCGAGGTCCGGGCTGATGATGCCGCGGGTGCTGTCGCTGTCGTGGTCGCCGTGGTGGCGGACCCATGTGTCTCCGACGATCTGCTGGCCGAAGCCTCCTGGCCATGTGCTGCTCTGCCAGTCCCAGCGGGCGAATTTGCTGTCGCGGTTGGCGGTGTAGGCGAAGGCGTGGGTGCTTGTGCGGACGGCGAGGGCGGGTTTACCGGCTTTGAAGAAATTGACGACATGCTCCATGGAATCGTCCGGCAGTTCGCGGAAGCGGAGCATCATGACCATGAAATCGGCCGAGTTGAGCTGGTCAAGGCCTGGAATATTGTTCGGGGTGTTGGGATCGATTTCGCCGGACTCCTTATTGATGGAGAAGAGGACTGTGGTTTTGAAGCCATGCCTTGTGCTGAGAAGTTTGGCGAGCATGGGGGCCGCTTCTTCCGAGCGGTATTCCTCGTCGCCCGTGACGAAGACCACGTGCTTGCCCTTGCCCGGGCCATCGGACCCCTCGAACTGGATCCATGGGTCTCCGGCAGTGGCGGTGGCGGTGGCGGTGGTGAGGCAGGCGAGGGTAAGCAATTGACGGATCATGAGGTGGAGAATGGTTGCGGGATGAGGCGTTTCCGGACAGAGTCGCGGATGGAGGGCGGTGCAAGCCCGGCCTTATGAATACGTTGACACCATTCAAAGTTTTCGGTCCGTCCCATCTTGCTGCGCTGGCGGTGACCGCCCTTGTGGCCGTGTGGATGGTGCGGGCGGGTCGGCGCGGAAGACCGGCGCTGGCCGAGCGGACTCTGGCGGCCGTCCTGCTGCTCTGCTATCCCCTGTCGCTCTTCGCGGGGATTCCCGCGCATGGGGGTGGGCCGCCCGTGATTCTGCCGATGCATCTGTGCGACTGGGCGGCGGTGGTGGCGGCCTTTGGATTGCTGCTGCGCCGGGTCATGCTGGCGGAACTGGCCTGGTTCTGGGGATTGGCGGGGACTCTCAATGGGTTGCTCACTCCGAATCTGCATGCGGACTTTCCATCGCTCCGGTACCACCAGTTCTTCCTGCAGCATGGAGGCGTGGTCGCTGCGGCGATTTATCTGGTTTACGGGGCTGGGCTGACGCCGCGGCCGGGAGCCGGGAAACGGGCGTTTGCGGGGCTTTGTGCCTACGGGGTGGCGGCGGGACTGGTCAATGCGCTGACGGGAGCCAACTACGGATTCCTCTGTGGCAAGCCCGAGGTGGCGTCGCTCATGGATGCGCTGGGTCCGTGGCCGTACTATGTGGGTGGACTGCTCCTGCTGGCGGGTGTCTTCTTTTTCCTGCTGGAGCTGCCCTTCCGGTGGTCGCGGATCAGCGGAAAGAGCGGGTGATGCGGTAGAAGCGGGTGGGTTTTCCCGAGGCAGTGGCGTCCGTGAAGGAAGCGGTGCCGGTCGTAGTGGCGGTGAAAAGGGCGCCAGGCAGTGACGAGTGCCATCCGGAGAGCGTGGGGGAGAACTGCACGAGGGACTGGTAGCGCGCTTCCTGCGGGAAGGTCAGGGTGACGGCTCCGGTGGCGGTGCTGCGGGAAATGGTCGGCTGGGGAATGGCGGGCGGGTCCGTGCGCACGAGCCAGTCATCGAAGAGGAGGTAGTTGTCGCCTGGCTGAGGGGAACCTGTCAGGGAAGTGCCGACGATCTGGAGCTGGGCGGCGATGGGGCCGAGGTTGCGGGTGCGTGGTCCCGCGTGGAACGGCAGGTCTTCGAAGATTTCGATGGCATCGAGGGAGAGGCTCCAGCGGTTGGCGAGGAAGTTGATGCGGATTTCGAGCTGCTGAATGGTGTCGTGCAGGAAGACTGCGTTGGTATTGACGAGGTCGAAGCGGCTCATGGCCGTATTCCACTGTGTCCGGTAGATGTTGCGTTTTGGCGTGCCGCTGGCGGTGTCGAGGGTGGAATTGTCGAACTGGATGCTCCCCAGCAGCTGCGAAGACGTGTTGTAGATGGCAAACTCGAAGTTGTCGCGCCTCGTCCCGATGGTGTTCCCCGTCGAATCCTTGACGCCGACGAGGCAGCGGAAGGTGACCACTTCCTCGCCCAGCGCGGAGGGATCGATGCCGACATTGCGCCGGACATTGACCGTGCGCCCGGCGGAGAGGGGAACAATCGCGGTATTGCCTCCGAGGAAGGCCGCCTTCCCCAAGCCGATGACCCCGTGGGTGGCTTCCGTATCGATGCCCGAGAGGCGGAGCCCGCTGTGTGCGCTCGATCCCTGCCAGCCATCGGAGCCGACGAGGGTATCGAAACCGGGAGTGAACGCCTCGAAATCCGTGTAGTAGCGTTCTCCGGCCGCCGCAGGATGGGTCAGCAGGCAGAAAACGGCAGCGGCACAGGGCGGCACCTCGGGGAGAAATCGGAACATTGGCGATCGGAGCAGGACAGCGAAGAGTCTACGCGATCGTGGAGGCGGATGGCGATACGAAAAGCGCCGCCGGAGAAAAAAAAAAGAACGGCCCGGCGGTGAGCCGGGCCGTTCGGGATGTGTCTGGGCTGACGAATGATCAGGTCAGAATGGATCAGCGACCGATGGGAGGCGGAGGCGGAAGACCCGGGCCCACCTTGTCGTCGTCATCGTCGTCGTCGTCACCGACCGGGGGTTGTGGCGGACGGGGAGGCTGGGGAGGCTTGGGAGGGCGCACCGGTCCACCGAGAGCGGCGAGGAATTCCTCGAGGCTGACCGAGCCATTGCTGTCCTTGTCGAGGCGGGCGAGCATGGCGGCGGCGCGGTCCGCGTTCATGTGGGGGGCTCCGGCGAGTTCCTCGGCAGAAAGAGAGCCGTCCTCGTCCTTGTCGAGTTCCTTGAAGCGCTTGGTGCGTTCCGCTTCGATCTTGGCGCGGAGGGCAGCCTGGGCAGCGTCGCGTTCCGCTTCGCTGAGTTTACCGTCGCCGTCGGTGTCGAACGGGTGGGTCGGCTTCGGGCGGTTGGCGGCCGCATCCTTCATGGCCTTGAGGAAGGCCTGGCGTTCTTCGACCGACAGCTTGCCGTCGCCGTCGAGGTCGTAGGGCTTGAGGATTTCGGGGAGGGCACCGGAACCGAACGGGTTGCGCTTCGGCGGGGTAGGAGCCTGCGCCATTGCGCTGGAGACGGCACCTGCGAGGA
>CAZSDE010000316.1:0-4945 GCA_964605435.1 uncultured Akkermansia sp. | reverse complement strand
CAAAGGCAAATCCCAAAGACAAGCCCCCTCGGATTCCTCCGCAGCAGCCACCGGAGCCGACGAACCCAAACCCGCCCGCCCCTCCCGGCCACGGAAGACCGCCACCACTCCAAGGCCCAAACGAAACACCGCCGCGGCCCCGCAGGATTCCAGCCGTCCCTACAAACTCAAGAAAAACGAACGCCCCGGCAAACTCAGCAAGACGTCGCGCCGCTCGCTCGCCAAGAAAAAGGCCAAGAATACACCACGCCGCGGCAGCGGACGCAGCCGCTGATTCCAAAGCCACCCACCCACCCCTGCCTCACGCATTGAGACGGTGAAACGCAGCCACCGCCTGCGACCGCGAATGCACCTGCAGCTTCCGGTACACACTCTTCAGATACTGATTCACTGTCCCATAGGAAATCCCCAGCTGCAGCCCGATCTCCTTGTACAGCAAGCCCTCGGCCAGCAAATGCAGGATCTCGGTCTCCCGGGGACTCAGACTGGAATCCACCACCGCTGAGCCCGATGCAGCCACCGCCTTCGGCCGCGTCTTCAGAAACTGAATCACCTTGCGCGCAATCGTGCTGTCCATCGGAGCCCCGCCATTCCGCACGTCAATGATCGCCTTCTCCAGTTCCTCGTCAGTCGCCGTCTTGATCAGATAACCTGACGCCCCAGCCAGAAACGAGCGGAATACACAGTCGGCATCGTTGTGAATCGTCAGCATCACAAACTCGGTCTCCGGCATGATCGGCTTGAGCCGGCTCAGACACTCAATCCCGTCAATCCCGGGCATTGAAACATCCACCAGCACGACATCCGGCCGCAGCCCCGGAAGCCCCGCAAACGCATCTCCCGCAGACGCAAAGGCTCCCACAAACTCACAGTCCGGAAACCGTGCCACCTTGCGCGCAAAGGCTTCCCGCAACCGGGACTGGTCATCAATCATCGCTACTCGTATCTTCATAGGTCAATTCAGGGAAATCTGTTCTTCCTCACCCACCCGTGGCCACCACCCCGGCCACCTTCGCTTCCGCAGGAGCCGGCACATGGAAGGTCACGACAGCCCCGCCCTGCTGACTCCGCCCGAACCGCACGGTCCCGCCGGCTTCAGCCATCCGCTGCCGCATGTTGCGCAGCCCATTGCCACTCTCCTGCGGCCCACCCTCCGGAAAACCCCTCCCGTTATCCTCGACCCGGATCTCCACCGCTCCCTCCCGGTGCTCCATGGTCACATGAAGCTCGCTCGCCCCGGCATGCCGGATCACATTCGTCACCGCCTCCCGCGTCGCCAGCAGCAGATGCTGCCGCAGAGATGAGGGCAGCATGCAGTCCTCCTCGTTCACCTGACTGTGGATCCGCACCTCCAGCCCAGCCCGCCGCCCGGTCTCCTCGATCGTCCGGCTCAGATACCCCACCGTATGGTGCCACGTGTCATTGCGCGGATTGATCGCCCAGATCGAATCGTTCATTTCATCCACGAGACCACGCGCACAGTCAGCTACCCGCTCAGGCCCGCCGGCATCAGTGCTCCCCCGCCGCATTTCATCCCCAATGATCACCAGTTCAGCCAGCCCAGCCCCTAACTGATCATGCATGTCCCGGGCAATCCTCGCACGCTCGGCCTGCCGCGCCTCTGCAATCGCCACCTGTTCCTGCAAACGCCGCATTCTTGCCCGGTACACCGCCCGGAAAGCCCCGTGCACCCCAGCCGCGGCTACTAGCCCGCCAACCACCCAGAACCATGGCCGCAACCACACCGGAGCCATCACCTGAAACGGAAAACTGGCCGGCTCAGCCGCCTGCCCAAAACGGTCGGTCGCCCGCACCTCAAAGACATAATTCCCATGGTGCAGATGCTTATAATCCACGGTCCGCGCCGACCCTATGGGTGTCCACTCCTCATCCTGAGGCGCCAGCCTCACTTCGTAACGCACCCCGTCGGGCTGCGCCACCCCGGGCAGGGTAAAATGAAACTCCGCCCGGTTCACCTCTCCACTGAGCCGGCAGTCCACCTGCGCCAGTTGCCCGTTGATGCGCACTTCCTCTATGAAAATCCGTCCCGGAGCCGACGCCTTCCGATACGAATCCGGATGCACCTGCACCACCCCAATGCTGCTCGTGAACCACAAGTCCCCATCTGGCGTCACCGCTGCCCCCTGCCCAGCCTTCCCATACCCCATCTGCCCGCCAATGCCGTCGGATTCCCCGAACGATATCGCCGCCGGAAACGTCCCGCCATTCGCAAACCACTCCGCCAATGGCTTTTCCTCAATCCGGAAGAATCCAGTCTGCCCGGAAAACCACAGCGCGCCAAACTTGTCGGCCGCCATCGCAAATACGTGATCGGATGGCAATCCGTCAGCCTCGCGGCAAGACCGCAGCACGCCCTGATGATACCGCCAGAGACCACTGCCGTCAGTCGCCACCCAGACGGCTTCCCCCAACTGCACAATCGAACGCACCGCCATGGGGCTCCCTCCAGCGTCGGCCATGACCTTTTCACCCTTCCCTTCCTTCCATCGGTACAAGCCATCGCTCTCCGTGCCGATCCACAACCAGCCATCCGCAGTCCGCGCCAGCGCCCTCACATCGGATCCCCCCGCCCGGAAAGCCACAGCCTCATGCCCGGATGGCGACAGGCGCACCAATGGCACCTCCCCCCGTCTTCCCATATACAGACTTCCCCCGGAACCCGGCAGCAGTACATTCACCGGAGCTGCATAGTCCGGAACCCCGGATACCCCGTGCGCCTTGCCATCTTTGCAGAATAATAATCCGTCGCTCTCCGTCCCGCCGAAAAGTCCACCGTCAGGCCCCACCGCCAGGGCCGTAAACGGCATGATCCGATCACCATCACTCGCAATCAGCCACGGCCGGGCAAAGCCATTCTCCAGCAGAAATGCCCCACTGTCTCCACACGAGGCCGCCACAACCCGCATCGTCACCAGCGCCAGAACCGCGGTCGTCCGGACATTCCGGCGGCTGTCCCACCTGGTGAAAACCGCCGGCTGAATCCGCGATAGCCCCCCATTCTCGCAGCCCACCCAGAGGTGCCCATCACGATCCATCATCATCGCAAGAACATTGACCCCGCCCAGACCGGCGCTCGTCGCCAACCGCTCCTTTGAACCATCCGGCAAAAAGGCCAACAGTCCCTCGCAGGCCGATCCCAGCCAGAACGCTCCCGCCCGGTCCACCAGACCCAGCCTGACATGCCGCGCACACCATCCCGGGGGATCAGTTTTCGTCAGTTCCTCCGGAGCCGCACCTTCCACAAACGAAGTGAGCACCCCCTTTTCGGAACGCCATGCCCGCGGCCCCGCACACAGCCATTCCCCGGGCTCCCCAGGCCGCCCAATGTAAGGTTCCAGCGGACCAGGTGCCCCACGCGAAAGCCCTGACGCCCCGGCAATCACCACCCCTCCCGCCCCGTCCGCCAAAGCCCGGAACCCCTTCCCAGCCGGATCTTCCCACCGCGCCGAACATCGGTCCAGCTTCCCTCCCGCCAGCACGGAAACCGAACCGTCCGCCCCCGTAATCCACAAACGACCCTCCCCATCCTCGACAAGATGGACAACCCCTCCCGCAATCACGCCACGATCCACCAGCAAACGCTCTTCCTCTCCGTCCAAGGCCACCACACTCCCATCAGCCCCGCCAATCCACAGCCGATCCGTCCGCCCACCAGCAAGCGCCCCAATCCGCACCAGCACCGGATCCCGCTCGACCCCGAAAACCGTAAAGCGATTCCCATCAAACCGCGCCAGTCCACGCGAGGTCGCCGCCCACACGTACCCATCCGCCGTCTGCGCCAGCGCCGTCACCGACGGCCCCGGCAATCCCTCGCTCATCCCCCACGTCCGCACCAGAAACCGCTCCGAATCAGGCGCGGCCACCCCCACCTGAGGCGCCGCCCGCACCACCACCGCCACCGGCAGACCAAGAACCATCAGCAATCCCACAACCCAACCGAAAAGCCCCGGGACCATAAAGCTCCCTAACATTTTCGGTTTCTCCATAGGGATTTCAGAATGAATCGGTGATGAGATAATTGAAAGTTTCCAAGGTTTCCGGACGACACTGCCACGAAAGGTTTTTTTCTCGTAACGCGGATCAATTGGATGATCCTTAAAATCAACTTTCCTTTTACGGTCGGCAATACTCTAATTCTAGGTACGCGTGGGGGACGCACGCGTGAAGTGAAGGATTCCCGCTGCAGCCTGTTTCCATTCTGCAATTCAGGAATTGACGTCCAGAACCGTTTTCCGGCATGCTTTCGGGAATCTCCCCCCAGAGACCCCCAACCACATTCCACTCTCATGAAAAAACGTGCCATCGCCCGGCTGCGCGGACCCAAGCGCCGCAGTCTTGAATTCTGTGTCCTCTGCGCCCTTGCCCAGCAAAGTCCAGCCCAGGTTCAGATTGCCGAGAACCTCCTCGTCAATCTCGACTTCACCTCGAAACCAATAGGAGCCCTCCCGTACATCGCGAATGCCGGCACAGCCGGCGGTGGCTACGAGGCCATCCAGGGCGGCAATACGGTCCCCGTCATCCGCAATGCCCCGGACGGAACGGTGAAGGCCCTCTACCTCGACGGCACTTCGTTTCTCATGAGCGTCGCCGGCCAAACGGTGCCCCCGACCGCTCCCAGCCGACTCAATGCCCCCGCCGGGCTCGTCGGTCCCCAGCCATCCCGCTCGGTCGAAGTCTGGGCCTACAATGAAGCCCCGCGCGGCCTCAATGGATCAAACGAGGAAACCATCCTCGCATGGGGCAAACGCGGCGGCGGCGAAGGCCAGAATTTCAGCTGCCTCTACGGCACGCACCCGACATGGAGCGCCGTCGGCCAATGGGGCGGGCCGGACCTCAACTGGAGCCCCTTCCCCACCGCCGGAACATGGCGCCACCTCGTCTGGGTCCACACCGGAACCGGCAATGGTGCCGACGTCCCTCCGGA
>CAZSDE010000315.1:0-4976 GCA_964605435.1 uncultured Akkermansia sp. | reverse complement strand
GGTGGTTTCCGGGAAGGCGTCGGTGCTGGTGGTGATGGATCCTGCGGATGGGCGTGTGCGTGAGACCGTGGCTCTGCCGTCCGAGAGCGACACGCAGCCGGCGATTGAGGATCGGCTGCTCAAGCCGGACAAATCGGGGCAGCTGAGTTTCACGGGGTTGGTGTTTTCGCCCGATGGGAAGAGGATTTATCTGTCCAATGTGAATGGCAGTGTGAAGGTTTTTGCGGTGAGTGGCGAGGGGAAGGTGCGGCCGTCGCACCGCATACTGCTGCCGGAGGTGAAGGCCGAGGGCCGCAGCCGGGAGATTCCGGCGGGGCTGGCGGTGAGCCCGGATGGGAAGAGGCTGTATGTGGCCATGAATCTGAGCAATCAGCTGGGCGAGCTTGACACGGAAGGCGGGCAGCTGCTGCGGACGTGGCCGGTGGGGATGGCTCCGTACGACGTCGTGTGGACTCCCGAGCGTGTGTACGTCAGCAACTGGGGCGGGCGGCGGCCTGATGGAACCTCGCCCGTGGCGCATGCCGGGCGGGGGAATGAAGTCCGTGTCGATCCGCGCACCGGGGCGGCCCTGGAGGGATCGCTCAGTGTCGTGCCGCTGGCCGGGGGAGGAAAGGTCGGGGAGCATGTGACGGGGCGGCATGCGTCCGGATTGGCCATGTCGCCTGATGGGAAGTGGCTTTGTGTGGCGTGTGCGGCTTCCGATTTCGTGGATGTGTTCGATGTGGGGCAGCAGCGTTTCGGGGGACGGATTTTTCCGAAGCACACGCCGGCTGATCTGTTCGGGGCGGCACCCAATGCGTTGGCCTTTGATGCGGCAGGGAAGACGCTGTGGGTGTGCAACGGGACGCAGAATGCGGTGGCCGAGATAGAGTTTGCGGATGGGAAGGGTGAACTGGAATCGCTGCTGCCGGTTGGCTGGTATCCAGGGGCGGTGTGTGTTGACGCGGGGCGGGGCCAGTTGTGTGTGGCCAACATCAAGGGGATCGGGGCGAAGGCCGAGGGAGCGCCCGGGACGGGTGGGCGTGGCTTCAACAGTCATCAGTATTTCGGAACGGTGTCGCTGGTGCCGCTGCCGGGCGACGATGCCGCGCGGAAGCGGCATACGGAAACCGTGCTCGCGAACTACCGGGCTCCGAGGATCCTCGAGGCCTTTGCTCCGGCGCGGGAGGGGGTGGCGGCCGTGCCGGTGCCTGAGCGGACCGGCGAACCGTCCGTGTTCCGGCATGTGCTGTATGTCATCAAGGAGAACCGGACATACGACCAGGTGCTGGGCGACATGAAGGAAGGCAGCGGGGATGCATCGCTCTGTATTTTCGGGGAGGAAGTGACACCGGCGCAGCATGCCATGGCGCGTGACTTTGTTCTGCTGGACAATGCCTACTGTTCCGGGATCCTCAGTGCGGATGGGCATAACTGGTCGTGCAGCGCCATCACGACCGACTACATGGAGCGGCAGTTCGCGGGATTTCCGCGCAGTTATCCCGATGGGTTCGGGCGGAATGGAGCCGATGCGCTCGCGTGGTCGCCTAACGGATTCATCTGGGATGCAGCGCTTGCGCGAGGGAAGACGGTGAGGCTGTATGGGGAATTCGCGGAGTCCGTGAACCGCTGGCGGGATGGCCGCAAGGGATCGCCGCGCTGGAAGGAGATCTGGGAAGACTGGCAGCAGCACCGGGGAGGTGCGGGGAGTCAGATCGAACTGCGGGCCATTCCCAGCATTGACACGATCAAGCCGCATTTCTGTGCGGAGTTTCCGACCTACGACAACGAGATACCCGACCGGGTGCGGGCGGATGTCTTCATCCGGGAGATGGAAGCGGCCGAGCGGGAGGGGCGGGATCTGCCGGCGCTCATGGTGATGAGTCTGCCGGGGGATCACACGAGCGGGGCGCGGGGTGGGAGTCCGACGCCGCGGGCGCATGTGGCGGATCATGACCAGGCCTTTGGGATGCTGGTGGCTGCCCTGAGCCGGACAAGGTTCTGGAAGGACACCTGTGTGATTGCGATCGAGGATGATCCTCAGAACGGGTGGGATCATGTGAGTGGCTACCGGACGACGGCGTTTGTGGCCAGTGCGTGGTCGCGGCAGCGGGGGACGGTGAGCACGGCGTACAATCAGACCAGCATTCTGCGGACGATTGGATTGATCCTTGGATTGCCGCCGATGAATCAGCTGGATGCTTCGGCCACGCCCATGCGGGAATGCTTTGGTGGCGAGCCTGATTTTTCGCCGTGGGAATGTCCTGCGGCGCGGTGGGACATGAACGAACTGAATCCGACGGCGGCGTCGATCCGGGATGCGGAGCTGCGGAAGGATGCCGAGGTATCGGCGGCACTGCCTCTGGAGAAGCTTGATGCGTGTCCCGAGGACGTGCTCAACCGGATTCTGTGGCGGTCGGTGCGGGGGAAGGAACCGTATCCGGAGTGGGCCATCAGTCTGGTGGAAGACGACGACGACTGAGCGGTTGAGGCGCTAAGCGACTGAGGGAAGCCGAACCGTGCCCGCCGGCTACCCTCTGAGTTGGCCGGCGGGCGACGGAACGGATGGCGCAGGTAGGTTCCGCGGGAACCGGGGCTCACGCAGAGGGGCGGGAGGCCCTGGGATTGCGGCTCCGTGACTGCGCCACGGTGGAGAATAGGAGCGGGAAGGGGTCCAGCTCAAGCGGTCATCGCTGGAAGATGAAGAACTTCCGGCAGGCGAAATTGATGAGGACGTTGGGGAGGACGAAGCCTGCGAAGGCGGCCCATGTGGGCCATCCGGCGCTGCGGATGAGCCAGTCCTGGATGATGCTGCCGCCGATGGCTCCGGGGGCATTGACGAGGGTGAAGAGGAGGAATTCGCGGATGGGCTGGTGGCGGCCCGAGGTGAAGACCCAGCGGGTATTGAGCCAGTAGACGAGGGCGTTCGAGAAGACGAAGGCGGCGGCGTTATTGGCGAGGGCGTGATTGGCGCGGGTGCTGTCGTCCGGCATGTTGCTGGAGAGGGCCGGATTGATGGTGGCCGAGAGGGTGAAGAAGATGGCGGTGTGGAGGACGAGCGCGGCGACCCCGCAGATGGCGTATTTGAGGAACTGGATGGCCGGGTGGACGTCGCGGCTGCCGAGGGCGGCGATGATGGTGCGGAGGTCGCTGGAGCGGAGGAAGCGGATGAGTTCGCCCATGAAGTGGAGTGGAGAGAGCTAAGCGGAAAGACGGGATCAGGCCCATGCGCCGTAGCGGGAGAGCCAGACTTCGCGGGCCATCACGATGTCCTCCTTTTTGCGGCGTGGGCTGAGTTCCCAGACGATGGGGACGTCGTAGGGGACGAGCGGGAGGAGCCGGTCGTAATCGACGCTGCCCTGGAAGGGGACGCGGTGGTCCTGGTCCGGCCAGATGACATCGTGGAAGTGGCAGCCGAGGAGCCGGGGAGCCACCTGGAAGAGCCATTCTTCGTGATCGAGCAGGCCGAGATTGGCCTTGAGCTGGACGTGACCGAAGTCGTGCCAGTAGCCGACCCATGGCGTATCGAAGTCGGCGAGGAGCTGGACCATTTCGCGTTCGGTGGGTACCTGTTCGTAGTGGCTGCGGCTTTCGACGGCGACGGGGACGCCGGCTTTTTCGGCGGCTGCGGCGATCTGGGTGAGGGCCTCCTTGGCGCGCTGGAGGTAGAAGGGGCCGAGGGACTCGCGTTTGCGGACCATGGCGAGTTTGCGGCGAGCGAACTCGCGGCTGCTGATTTTTCCGGCGGCGGCGAGGTCCTGGAGTTGTTTCATGGGATGGCCCATGGGGACGGTGCCCATGTGGAGGACGACGTACTGGGCTTCGAATTCCGCGGCGAACTCGAGGGTGCGGAGGGTGAGTTTGAGGGCGCGTTCGCGGTCGAGTTTGCGGTGACTGGTGAATTCGTAGGCATCCGGGGCGTCGATGAGGACTTCGACGGGGGAAGGGCAGAAGTTATGAAGGCCTGAGACCTTCATGCGGCCTTCGGCGAAGGCCTTCTGGAGCCCGGGGAGGAGAGAGACCTTGAGGCCGTGGCTGATTTCGATGGTATCGAAGCCGAGGGCGAGGATTTCGTCCACCATGGCTTCGCCTTCCGAGTGGCGGTGGCTGTTCCAGCAGGTGGAGAAGGCGAGCATGGCGGTTGGTGGAGCGGGGTGAGGTCAGCGCTTCTGGCCGGGGTGGTGGGCCATGGCGGCGAGCATTTCGGCGACGGCGGCGGGGAGGCCGATGAAGATGGCGCGGCTGACGATGTGGTGGCCGATGTTCAGTTCGCAGAGGCAGGGGATGCGGAAGAGTGGCGGGAGATTGGCAGTGGTGATGCCGTGTCCGGCATTGATCTGGAGACCGAGGGAATGACCGTGGGTTCCGGCGGCCACGAGCCTGGCCAGTTCTTCGTCGCGCTGCCCGGCGGGGAGGTTCGCGTAGGTACCTGTGTGGAGTTCGATCATGTCTGCGCCGATGGCGGCGGCGGCTTCGATCTGGGCGGGGATGGGATCGATGAAGAGCGAAACCTTGGTTCCGGTGTCCTTGAGTCGCTGGGTGGTGGTGCGGATGGCCTCGCGGTGGGTGACGACGTCGAGGCCGCCTTCCGTGGTGATCTCCTCGCGGTTTTCGGGAACGAGGCAGGCGTAGGCGGGAGCGGTCAGGCAGGCGATGCGGACGATTTCCGGGGCGTTGCCCATTTCGAGGTTGAGGGGGACGCGGAGTTCCCGGCGGAGGAGATCGACATCGCGGTCCTGGGTATGGCGGCGGTCTTCGCGGAGGTGGATCGTGATGGAGTGGGCACCGGCGTCCTCGCAGGCGCGGGCTGCGGCGAGGATGGAAGGTTCTTCATGAGGCACGCCGGGGGTGCGGGCGTAGCGTGCCTGGCGGAGGGTGACCACGTGGTCGATGTTGACGCCGAGTTTGAGCATGGAAGCGGGTAGACTCCGATACCAAGGCGTGCCCGGGGCGGGGGTACAATCAGATTTTTCCGGTGTCTTCCGGCGGGGGATCGA
>CAZSDE010000314.1:0-5004 GCA_964605435.1 uncultured Akkermansia sp. | reverse complement strand
TTCACGAGCATCTTGTCCGCAGGGGCCAGCGACCCTGATGGTCATGCCCTGACCGTGAGCAGCGTCGGTCCGTCCCAGCAGGGAGCCAATGTCCGGATTTCCGGCAGTTCGATCCTTTACTCCCCGGTCAATGATCAGGACGATTCCTTTCCGTACACGGTGCGCGATCCCGGTGGCCTGACTGCCACGAGTACAGTCAATGTGCGTGTGGTCGGCCTCGCTGGAAAAATCGGGAGCTTCACCCTCAATGCGTCCGGCCAGCCGGTCATGCAGTTCGCGGGAATTCCCGGATATCAATACGCCATCGAACGATCGCCCGACCTGACCAACTGGGAAACGATCCACAGCCTCACCGCGCCGAGCGCCGGTGTCTTCCAGTTCACCGATCCCGCGGCCCCGGGAGGATCCATGTACTACCGCCTCCGCTACGTGCCGTAGGGCGGAAGGGGCGTTCCCAACCACAGCGCGTTTGCCGCCGGGCGGCGATGAACCCGTTCGGCCGGCTCATTCCGTCGGCCCATTGGGCCCCCGGCGGTTGTCAGTCAGTACCGGAAGTGGGACTCGAACCCACACGTCCGTAAGGACAACGGATTTTGAATCCATCGCGTCTACCATTCCACCATTCCGGCAGGCGACTGAAACCGCTGGGGATCTTCTGGCATTCGGCGGGCTGGGGCGCAAGGAAAAGCTTTCCTGCCCTTGAGCGATCCGGGCGCTGCCGCGATGGCATCCATTGAACCAATTTTTCTCCCTTGGGCCAATTTCAGCTTCATTCTCCGTATCCTCCCTCGGGCGACCAGGGACAGGCGATCGCCAAACTGGTGAAGTCGATTGGCGCGGGCAACAAGCATCAGACGCTGCTGGGGGTGACCGGGTCAGGAAAGACCTTCACGATGGCGAATGTGATCGCGGAGACCGGCAAGCCGTCCCTTGTGATGAGTCACAACAAGACGCTCGCGGCCCAGCTGTATTCGGAACTGCGCCAGTTCTTCCCGGACAATGCCGTCGAGTACTTTGTCAGTTACTACGACTACTACCAACCCGAAGCCTACATTCCGCGCAGCGATACCTACATTGAGAAGGATTCGAGCATCAATGATGAGATCGAGCGCCTCCGTCTGAGCACGATGAGTGCGCTGCTCACCCGCGAGGATGTCATCGTGGTGGCCTCGGTGAGCTGCATTTACGGCCTTGGATCGCCGGACGATTACGCGCAGGCCATGTTTCCGGTGCGCCGGACCATGCAGATGGACCGCGACCATTTCCTGACGCGGCTCATTGATCTGCTGTACGAACGCAACGACATTGCGTTTCAGCGCGGTCGCTTCCGGGCCCGCGGCGACGTGGTCGAAGTCTGGCCTGCGAGCCTTGAGAACGATGGCATCCGGGTCGAATTCTTCGGCGACGAAATCGACCGCCTCAGTGTCTTCGATCCCCTGACGGGCTCGACCCGGCAGACGCTCGACGCCTTTACGTTCTACCCGGCCAAGCAGTTCGTGACGGCTGCCGAGAAACTCAAATCTGCCCAGCACAGCATCCGGGCAGAGCTGGACGAACGCGTGGCGTGGTTTGAACAGCATGGCAAGTACCTCGAAGCCCAGCGCATCCGGCAACGGACGGAATACGACCTCGAAATGATGCGCGAGATGGGTTTCTGCCAGGGGATCGAGAACTACAGTCGTCACCTCACGGGCCGCGCCCCCGGAGCGACTCCTTATACGCTGCTCGATTTCTTCCCTGACGATTTCCTCCTCATTGTTGACGAAAGCCATGCCAGCATTCCGCAGATTGGTGGCATGTATGAAGGCGACCACAGCCGCAAGACGACCCTTGTGGATTTCGGGTTCCGGCTGCCCAGCGCCCTCGATAACCGGCCGCTGCGTTTTCCGGAATTCATGGAACGGACCCGCCAGATTCTCTATGTGAGCGCCACGCCGGCGCGCTTCGAGATCGAAAACAGTGTCGTCGGAAACCTTTCCTACATTCCGCACCGCCGCGCCAAGATTGGTCAGGACGAACCAGTCCCTGCCCTCACTCCGCGCATTTCGGGAAGCTCGGAACCGATCGTTGCCTTCGATGTCCATACCCCCGGCAAAGCCCTCATTGCCGAACAGATCATCCGCCCCACGGGCCTGCTCGATCCCATCATCACGGTCAAACCCCACAAGGGTCAGATCGATGAAACCATCGAACTCTGCCGTCAGCGTGTGGAGCGATCGGAACGCGTTCTGGTCACCACCCTGACCAAACGCATGGCCGAAGACCTCACCGATTACCTGCGCGGCCTCAACCTGCGCGTCCGCTACGTGCACAGCGACATCAATGCCATCGAACGGGTTGAAATTCTCCGCGGTCTGCGCGCCGGCGACTTCGATATTCTTGTTGGGATCAACCTGCTCCGCGAAGGCCTCGACCTTCCGGAAGTCTCGCTCGTCTGCATTCTCGATGCCGACAAGGAAGGCTACCTGCGCAGCGAAACCAGCCTCATCCAGACCGCCGGACGCGCGGCCCGTCACGTCCACGGCGAAGTCGTCCTCTTCGCGGACCAGATGACCAAGAGCATTCAGGCGCTCATCGGCATAACCACGTACCACCGCCGCATGCAGATTGCGTACAACGAAGCGCACGGCATCTCGCCCAGCCCTGTTCAGCGCAAATCCCAGGACACCCTCCGCCTCAACCCAGCCGATGCCAGCGCGGCCGGCATCGTCGCCGAATCCGCCACCACCGACGAAAACATCGCCGATGTCATCGCCCAGCTGCAGGCGGAAATGCTCGAAGCCAGCCAGGCCCTCGAATTCGAACGCGCCGCCCACCTCCGCGACCAGATCCGCGAACTTCAGTCAGGTGCCGCCCTGCCCGTTTCCCCTGCCCCAGCTTCTGCCTCGCCGAAACGCAAAGCCACTTCGTACCGCCAAACGCGTCCGAGGAAGAAATAGTGCCGCCGGAGACGTCAGGAACTTGAGCCGCCGTCGCCGCAGCGCGGTGCGGAATCCGTTCCAATTTAATCGAGCAGGTCCGGTCGCATGGCTGCGGTGCGCTGGAGGGCTTGTTCGCGTTTCCATGCGGCAATGCGGGCGTGATTTCCGCCGAGCAGGACCTCCGGTACCTTCATGCCGCGGAACTCCGGCGGGCGCGTGTAGGCAGGAGCTTCGAGGAGACCTGCCGCAAACGATTCCTCTTCGGCGGAACGTTCGTCACCGAGCACCCCGGGCACGAGCCGCACGACGGCATCGGTGACCACATTCGCCGCGATGGCTCCATTGGTGAGGACGTAATCGCCGATGGAGATTTCCTCGTCGACGAGGGCTTCGACAACGCGGTGGTCGACGCCTTCGTAGTGCCCGCACATGATGATGAGATGCGGGAGTCGGGCGAAGGCTGCGGCGGTGGCCTGACAGAAGCGCCGGCCCTGTGGAGTCATGAGAACGACGCGGCTTTCCGGCCCACGCAGCGCTTCCACGGCGGCAAACCATGGTTCGCATTTCATGACCATGCCCTGGCCTCCGCCGTAGGGTTCGTCGTCGACCCGGCGGTGGCGGTCAGTGGCCCAATCGCGCAGGTCGTGGACTTTCAGTTCGAGCAGGCCCTTTTCCTGAGCCCGGCCCATCATGCTCTGTCCGAGGGGCGCAGCGCACATCTCGGGAAAGATCGTGATGATGTCGATCTTCATGCCGCAGGAACCGGAGCCGCGGACGACGCCGCAGCGGTTTCCCGGTGACTTCCCCAGAGACGCTGCGGAATCAGACCGATGGCGATCAGGGCGAGATTGAAGCCGACCCAGCCTAGCAGAGTCCAGAAGGCAGCGCCCATGAATCCATAGCTATGCAGGCCGATGCCCAGCATATTGGTGCCGAACCACGACCAGCTCGTGACGATGTTGCCGAAGATGGCGAGATTCATGAGCCCGCGTTCGCGCACCATGCCGCCCATGCGCGCGTGGAGAATGAGCGCATTCCAGAGCACAATGATGAGGGCTCCATTTTCCTTGGGATCCCAGCCCCAGAAGCGTCCCCAGCTCTGGTCCGCCCAGATGCCGCCGAGCACAGTTCCCACAAAACTGAAAAGCGTCGCGAAGCAGACGATCGCAAACACCATGCTCGCAAAGGCCTTGCTCATTTCCTTCGTGACGTGCCGCGTGAAGACGCCGCGCACCACATAGATGATCCCGAGAATCCCAGCCACAAAGGTCGCCGCATAACCAAGCGTCACAATGACCACATGCGTCGCCAGCCAGAAATTCGTATCAAGCACAGCGCGCAGCATGATCATGGTGTCGCCATCGAGCGATAGAAAATGCGCAATCATGAGCGTGCCGAAGCCGAGCATGGACGAAACCGCCACCCCGATCGAGCGAGGCCAGATGGCTTCGAGCACAAGCCCGAGCGCCGCCGCGGCCCAGCCAATGAAGAGGGCGGATGAATAGAGATTGGTGACCGGCGGCCGTCCCTCGAGGAACATCCGGGCGACCAGTCCGATCGTCATGACGGCAAGCGCCAGCACCATGAGCCAGACCGCTGTGCGCCGTGCCCATTCAAAGCGCTCGGGCGCAAACCAAACGAGCACAGAAAGCAGAAACGCCAGCACGGAAATCACCATGCCGCGGTAGAAGGGCTCGACATGATTGAGCAATTGCTCGCGCGGTGCCTTGCGCAGGTCCTTCGCGTGAATGCCCGCCGATTCCAGCCTCGCGCGGTAATCCGCGACCGCCTTGGCAAAGCCCGCGGCATCGCCGGCCCGGTAAGCCGACGCCATGGCCGCATAGGCCGACAACGCATAGGCAGGTTCCGGCTGCCCGACCACCTGAATCGCCCGCGACCATTCGCCGCCCAGCGTTTCCGTCGGCACGATGAGGGGCGCATTGAGATGCGGCGTCACCCAGTCGAGGGCAGCCTGATCGAAGGGCTGACCACTCATCTGCGCATTGAACGCCGAACGGCTTTCTTCGAATTTCGCGCGGAAGGCTGCGAGACCCTCCGTGAGGTTACCGCCGGCGGCGGGACC
>CAZSDE010000313.1:0-5004 GCA_964605435.1 uncultured Akkermansia sp. | reverse complement strand
CCACCTCGCCCCCCGCTGCTTCAGCCACATCTACACCCCGGCCCCCACCAGCCCCCCATTCTGCGAAGCTACCCCCCCCTGGCCCCGCGCCGACATCATCGCCCAGCGCGCCGCCAGCCTCACCACGGAGGAACTCGACTCCCTCGCCACCATCCCCCCGGAACCCATCTACCTCCGCCCGCCCTTCATCACCAAGGCAAAGCACCCCTCCTTCCTGCCAGCTCCCGAACCAACCTAGCCAATCCCACCGCCGGACCACACGACCGCACTCCACCAGTGGGAACCCCGCACACCCCCTTCCGACCCTTTTCGAGCTTGTGCAGCCCGGCCGCCCCATGAATGAGAATCCTTTCCCCGGATTCTGCCGTCCGGGCTCCGTTCTCCGATGAATCCTTCGAACGCCATCCAGCGCCGCCGCACCTTCGCCATCATTTCGCACCCGGACGCCGGCAAAACCACCCTCACGGAAAAATTCCTCCTCTTCGGCGGAGCCCTCAACCTCGCCGGATCAGTCACCGCCCGCAAGAATCAGCGCTCCACCGCCTCGGACTGGATGGAAATGGAAAAACAGCGCGGGATCTCCATCAGCTCCACCGTCCTCCAGTTCGAATACCACGGCTGCGTCATCAATCTCCTCGACACGCCCGGCCACCGCGACTTCTCGGAGGATACCTACCGCGTCCTCACCGCCGTCGACGCCGCCGTCATGGTCATCGACGCAGGCAAAGGCATCGAAAGCCAGACCCGCAAGCTCTTCGAGGTCTGCCGCCGCCGCGGCGTCCCGATCTTCACGTTCATGAACAAACTGGACCGCCCGGCCCGCGATCCTCTCGACCTCATGGACGAACTGGAAAGCGTCCTCGGCATTGCCGCCTGCGCCATGAACTGGCCCCTCGGCATGGGAACCCACTTCCGCGGAGTCTACGACCGCCGCGCTTCCTCTGTCCACCTCTTCGAACGCACCGCCGGCGGTGCCTACCGCGTCCCCGAAAAGGTCGGCGGCCTCGGCGATGCCTTCGTCAGCGACCACGTGGAACCAGCGGACCTCGCCGCAGCCACGGAACAACTCGAAATGCTCGACGCCGCTGGTGCCGCCTACGACCACGCACGGGTCCTGCGCGGGGAACTCACCCCGGTCTTCTTCGGCTCGGCCGCCAATAATTTCGGTGTCCAGCTCCTCCTCGACGCCTTCCTCGAAATGGCCCCGCCCCCCGGCCCCCGCTTGTCCCAGGGAACTCCCGTGGCACCCGACGACCCCGCCTTCTCGGCCTTTGTCTTCAAGATCCAGGCGAACATGGACCCGCGCCACCGCGACCGCATTTTCTTCCTCCGCATCGTCTCGGGCACCTTCCAGCGCGACATGCAGGTCATCAACACCCGCACCGGCCAGAAAGTCCGGCTCGCCAATTCCCAGCGGCTCTTCGGTCGCGACCGCGAAACCGTCGACGAAGCCTTCGCTGGCGATGTCGTCGGCATCGTCGGCAATTTCCCCATCGCCATCGGCGACACCCTCTCGGAACAACCGGACCGTCGCTTCGCAGAACTGCCGCGCTTCGCCCCGGAATGCTTCGCATGGCTCCATTCATCAGCCATTTCCCACGCCAAGCGATTCCGCGAAGGCCTCGACCAATTGCTCGAGGAAGGCGTCATCCAGCAATTCACCCAGCCCCACGCCGCCCAGCGCATCCCCCTCCTCGGTGCCGTCGGCCCCCTCCAGTTCGAAGTCGTACAGCACCGCCTCCTCGCAGAATACAATGCGGAGTCCCGCCTCGAAACCGCCCCTTGGAACCACATCCGCTGGCTCCGCCGCAAGGACGGCGGCCCCCTCACGGACGCCGATGTCAACGGCACCAGCGACGCCACCGTCGCCCGCGACAGCAATGACCGCCCCGTCGTCCTCCTCCCCTCGGAATGGCCACTCCGCTTCTTCAGCGAACGCAACCCGGACCTCGAAATCCTCGACGCGCCTCCCCCACTCTGACTCCACCCGCCCTACGCGGAAACGGAAACACTTGGGCGGAACCAGCACGCTCCCCATGATGTCATATCCGTCACAACCCCCCATCATCCTCATGAAATACTTGCTCTCTCTCTTCGCGGCCCTCGCCACCATGGCCGAGGCCCAGCAGCCACCTCCCCCGCCGGAACATGGCCACCCAGCCCCGAATCCCGCGCATCAGCTGCAGCCACCCGTGCGCCGCCCGAACGCCCACGCCCCCATCCGCCCGAACGCGGACCTCGCCGCCCGCGTCGATGCCCTCCAGCACCAGCTCAATGAACTCCGGGCCGAAGTCCGCCGCCTCCGCGCCCAGTCACCCGCACGCCCGCAGGCTCCCCTCCTCGACGCCCGCCGCAATGCCCTCCGGAAAGCCATGGCGACCCGCCGCAACGCCCTCCAACTCGGCCGCCCCACCCCGGAAGCACGCCTCCGCGACCTCCGCAGCCGCATGGAAAAATCCCACGGCCAGCCACAGCTCAAAAAGAAACCCGCCAAACCCGCCGCCCCCGCCAAGACTGAAAAACTCCGCCGCGAAAAACAGAAGGAAAAATCAAAGAAAGCCAAGGAACACCACGCGGACCACAGCAGCAAACCCAACCAGAAGGACGAGAAAACCAACGACAAGGAACACAAAGAGCACAAGGAAGCCCATCACGAAAAGAAGGACAAGGAAGGCTCCGACAACGATGGCAAGGATCGCGAAGACAAGGATGACGACAAAAAAGAGGCCTGATCAAGGCTAACGCCCCCACTCGGGGCACACCCCAAACCGCACCCAGGCAAACTCACCACCGCCGCAGTCCGCGACCCATGGTCCGGCTGCGGCGGTTCCGTTTCCCACTCACGGCACAAGGGCCGTCAGCGCCTCCGTCACTTCCTTCGGCTCCCCCGTGGGCGGACGACAGGCCTTCCCGGTACAGACATAGGCAGTCACTTTTCCATCCCGCGCCGGCAGGGTCTTCGCAAATGGCTCCACCGGACCCTTCGTCCCCAGCACCACCCGGAAGGGCTGATACACCCGGTGCGCCGCCGCCAGCAGTTGCTGTCCCTCCCCTCCCGCCACGTCCCCGGCCAGCACCACCCGGAAGGGCTCCCGCACCGCGAAGGCCGCAGCCTTCAGCATCACAATGGCATCGACTGCGGACTGTCCACGAGCCGCGGCCGGAAGAACCGCAGCGCCGACTCAGCCGCCGCCCGGAAATCCGCCCGTTCAGTGATCGCCGCCAGCCGCAGCAGTCCATAGACCGCCATCGCGTTGCCCGATGGCTCGGCCCCGTCATGATCATCCTTGGCCCGGAAAAGCAGGTCTTTCCCACCCGCACTCGTGAAGAATCCTCCCTCCTTCGCATCGCCAAACTTCCGGATCATCGCCTCAGCAAGGGCCACCCCAAAATCGAGGACCTCTCCGTCAAGGGTCGCCTGATACAGCTCCACCACCCCATGCAGATAGAAGGCATAGGCACTCAGCAGCTGCGCCTCGTCCCGACCCCCATCCCGCCAGCGGTGATACAGGGTCGCACTGCCCGCATCCCAGAGCTTCGACCGCACAAAGGCAAAATTCGCCCGCGCCGCCTGCAGCATCTCCCCATCACCCAGCACCACCCCAGCACGCGCCATCGCCGCCAGCATCAACCCATTCCACGACGCCAGCACCTTGTCGTCCCGATGCGGCCGCACCCGCCCAGCCCGCACGGCCTGCAGCTTCGCTCGCACCCGCGCCAGCTTCGCCGCATCCTCCCTCTGCGCTGCCCGCTCCGGCTTCCAGCTGAGCACATTCTGCCCCTTCAAAGGCTCGGGATGACTGTGGTCCACAAAGTTCCCCTGCGCCGTCACCCCGAATACCCCCACCGCCCACTCGGCATCCTCCGGACCCACCACCCGGCGGAATTCCTCTTCGCTCCAGCAGTAGAACTTCCCCTCATGCCCCTCACTGTCGGCGTCCTCCGCCGAATACCAGCCACCGTCCGGATGCGTCATGTCCCGGCGCACATACTCCGCTACCCTCCGCACCACCGCGTGGAATTCCCCGTCACCCGACACCAGCCCCGCATCCAGATACAATTCCATCAGCTGCGCATTGTCATACAGCATCTTCTCAAAGTGCGGCACCAGCCACTGCGCATCCACCGAGTACCGCGCAAACCCACCGCCAACCTGATCAAACATCCCGCCCGCCGCCATCTTCCGGCACGTCCCCAATACCTGCTGCACCATCACCGGCTCACCCCCAAGCCGACCCGCCATCAGCAGCAATCCCGGTACCTGCGGCTGCGGAAACTTCGGAGCCCGACCCCACCCGCCATGCTCCGCATCGTAAATCGATGTAAATGCCCGCGCCGCCTGCACCGGAATTTCCTTCGCCAGCGGTTCGTCACCTTCCGGAGCCTTCTGCTCGGCCATGTGCTCCTGCAGCGCCTGCGTCAGCTTGTCCGCATCCGCCGTCAGCTCGTCACGGTTCTCCCGCCACAGCTTGTCCACATGCCGCAGCGCCGCCACAAACCGCTCCTTCGGAAAATATGTCCCCCCGAAAAACGGCTTCCGCTCGGGCGTCAGAAACACATTCAATGGCCAGCCACCCCCCAGCCCCAATGCCTGCATCGCCGTCATGTAAATGTGATCAATGTCCGGCCGCTCTTCCCGGTCGAGCTTGATGGCCACATACCGCTCATTGAGAACCGCCGCCACCTCCTCACTCTCGAAGCTCTCCCGCTCCATCACATGACACCAGTGACACGTGCTGTAGCCAATGCTCAGCAGCACCGGCTTGTTCTCCCGCCTCGCCTTCTCAAACGCTTCCTCCCCCCACGGATACCAATCCACAGGATTGTGCTGATGCTGCAGCAGGTACGGCGACTTCTCCCGGCTCAGCCGGTTCGCCGGCTTCTTCTTCGCTTCCATGTCTCCTCCTCGTCCGGATTCCGCCCTGGCTCCGCTTTCCCCACACAACCCTCCCGCCCCGCCAAGGGCCAAAACCACCTGCCAGCCCGCCAACGCAAGAATCCGTT
>CAZSDE010000312.1:0-5025 GCA_964605435.1 uncultured Akkermansia sp. | reverse complement strand
CTCGAAGGCACATAGGAAGCATCGTCATGCTCCCCATGACCACACAGCCGCAGCAGATTCCCCACCACCATCTGCGGACCATGCCCCTCCCGCGCCCGCTGCACCGCCTTCCCGAAAACCTCAAGACACCCAGCCAGATCCGTCCCGTCCACCGTGTAGCCTTCCATCCCATACCCCACCGCACGCTGCACCAGATCCGCACAGGCAAACTGACGGTCGTTCGGCGTCGAATACGCAAACTGATTGTTCGCCACCGCCAGCACGAGCGGCAACCGCTCGACCCCAGCAAGATTGAGCGCCTCATGACACGCCCCCGTCGACATCCCGCCATCGCCAATCGTCGCCGCCCCCACCACGTCCCGTTCCCCTCGGAACCGCTTCGCCACCAGCATCCCGCACACCACGGAAATCATGCTCCCCAAATGCGAAATCATCGCCGGCGAACCCAACTCGGGCCGACCCCGGTGAATGTTCCCATCCCGACCACGCATCGGACCCAGCACACTGCCCAGATAGGTCCGCAGGGTCTCCAGCATCGGTTCCCCAAAGGCCATGCGACCAGCCTGATCCCGGATCAGCGGCGCAAAAACATCCAATCCCGGCCGCAGACACATCGCCAGCGATGCACTGAATGCTTCCTGCCCCTTCCCCAGATACACCCCGCCCACAATCTTCCCAGCCGTATAGAGCGACCCTATCTTGTCCTCAAGCGTGCGCGACAAAAGCATCCACCGGAACCCTTCAAGGTACCGCTCAGCCCCCACACGGCATCCCTGCCCATCTGCAATCACGGCCATGCTTCCTCCATGGCTGATTCCCCTCTCCCGCTCAACTGCAAAAAAATGGTCACCCGCCGCCCCCCGGCCCCGCAGTAAAGGTTCCCGCCGTCACCCCCGCCGACCCGCCACTCGCATAACTGTCCCGCCGGAACTTGCCCGCACAGCCGTCAGAATAATCAAATTGATAGTCGTCTATCAAATCCCGCGACACCCCGGGAAAGGTCAGCGCCACACTAGCCGAAGCCGCCCCCGTCCGCGCATAGGCATACGTGAAGGCCGTCACCTCGAGCGAACCATTGACTTCCTTGGCCGCCGTCCCCGTACCGTCCGCCTTGAAGGTCAACGTACACACCGTGCTCCCATGCACAATGTATGATCGCCCCCCCAGCGACTCCGGCGGGCAATCCCCATTGGGAACCGCAGGACGCTCGACCGGTGTCGTGAAAACCCCGCGCCGCGGCACAAAGGGCGGGGCCTGACCCTGCGGCGCAGGAACTGCCTGTTCCTGAAAAGTTCCCCCTCCCGCCCCATTCATCTCCAGCAGTATCTGCCACCCCAGCGGCTCAAACCGCAGACTGCCCCGGGCCGCATTCTCCCGTTCATACACCACCTCCACTTCCCGCTCAGCCGCCCCCGGCGAACGCAGCCTCGCCCGATGACCATCCGCAAAACGCACACTCGTCACCATCCCTCCCTCGTCCAGCAGCATCTCCCGGCCGGACAAATCAGCCGGCAACTCAGCCAGCCCATTCCGCCGGCTCCGCCCCGTCACCCCCTGCAGCAACCCCCCGTCGCCCGTCTCCCCAATCGCCGCCGCCCCCGCCGGATCAGCCAGCGGCTCCATTCCCCAGCGACCCGATGTCTTCGTCTCCAATTCCATCCGCAGCAAGGCATGCGTGCCGTCACTCCAGCTCAGAACGACCTCTGCACCCTGCGGCCCGGTCTTCACCCAGCGATAGGAAAAGGTCCGCGCATGCTGCTCATCCAATCGGTAAAAACCATCCGTCGCCGACATGAAGACCACCTCGGAATGATTCCCACCCGACCGCACCAGCAGGGCCGTCAGACCAGCACCACCCACGGGCGCATCGCCAACCGCAGCCGGATCCACCGAAACCGCACGGAACCTCTGCCCAGCCACCGCCAGACCAAAATCGTCAATCACCACTTCCCCCGTCACCCCAAAGCGGGGCTCCCCCACCCGTTCCCACGGCATTCCTACGCCGTCACTCCGCTCGAGCTGCCAAGCCGTTCCCGGAGCCGCCGGAATCCTCAGCCGCCTGCCCACTTCCATGCGCACTGGCCCCACCTGTGCCTCACCCACGCCCGCCATCAGGAGCACCCCCCCAAGGGCACACCACACGCTTTCCAGTTTCCATCGCGCAGGCTTCATTTCTCAAAAGTCTTCCCCGTCCATAAATTAGCCCGATCCCGCCAACCGTGGCAAGACCTTTCTCCGCCGCGAAACGTGCGTCATCCCCACCCGCAAAGGATCGCCCCCCCGCAGTCGGGAATTGCCCCGCCTCCACCACCACGCTACCGTCCCTCCCATGCAGCGCCGCCAGTTTCTCGCCCTCCTTCCTGCCACCGCGATCGCCGCGGATCGCCCGCCCGACCCCCACCGCCCGGAAATCGACCGCATCCTCGAACCCATCCGCACAACCCACGGCGTCCCAGCCCTCGCCGCCGGCATCGTCACCCCTAAAGGCCTCATCGCCTCGGGCGTCTGCGGCTTCCGCAAACGGGGCTCCGATAGCCCGGCCACCCCGCACGACCTCTGGCACCTCGGCTCCATGACCAAGGCCATCACCGCCACGCTCCTCGCCACATGGGTCCAGCACGGCAAACTCGCATGGGACGACCCCATCGGAAAATTCCTTGCACCCCTCCTCAAGGGATCGACCCCGGACTTCCCGGCCATCACGCTCCGCCAGCTCCTTTCCCACCGCTCCGGCCTGCCCGCCAATCCTCCCCGCTGGCAGGACTTCCCCAGCGCCGGCCACCGCCCGGATGTCCTCCGCAGCGAATCCCGCAAACCCCTCGCCCATTCCCCGGGTTCCTCATTCCTCTACTCCAACCTCGGCTACATGACCGCAGGCCTCATCGCCGAATCCCTCGGCCAGAAACTCTGGGAATCCCTCCTCACCGAACGCATCGCCAAGCCTCTCGGCATGACCATCGGCTTCGGCGGCACCGGCACCCCCGGCCAGATCGACCAGCCATGGCCACACCTCGCCAACGGCACCCCCACCGGCACCAACGGCCCAGCCATCGACAACCCACCCTCGCTCGGCCCAGCCGGAACCTGCCACGCTTCCCTCGCCAGCTACGCCCTCTTCGCCGCCGACCAACTCAAGGGTGCCGCCGGCACCGATGGATCACTCCTCCCAGCCTCCCTCTACAAGGACCTCCAGACTCCCTCCGCCGATCCCCACTACGCCCTCGGCTGGTACCGCCACGAACGCCCATGGGCCCACGGCCCCGCCCTCGCCCACACCGGCTCCAATACCATGAACTCGTTCGCCGCATGGCTCGCCCCAACCCGCAGCTTCGGCGTCATCGCCGCCACCAATCAGGGCGGGAAAAACGGATCCTCCGCCTGCGACCTCGCCTGCTCGGCACTCATCAAGTTTCACCTCGCCTGATCCCAGATTCTCCCTTTCCCGCCCCCCCCTTTCCACCTATCCCCCTCGCGTCATGCCCGCTTCCGGTCCACCACCACAGCCACCCGCCTCCCCATCCGGAAAAGGCCCGGTCTTCGTCCGGCGCCTCGCGAGCACCGTCGCCCTCTGGGGCCTCGTCGCCGCCGCCATCATCGCCGGAAATCACTGGCTCTTCTACCTCCTCCTCGGGTTCCTCGGCCTCGCCTCGGTCCGCGAATTCATCGCCATGGACCCGTCCGTCCCTTCCCCATGGCGATTTCTCCTCCTCGCCGCGGCCATCGCATGGACCGCCGGCACCTTCACCATCACGGCCCGCACCGGCCACGAATGGGATCCTCTCGTCGACCTCGCCTTCGCCGCCGCCACCGTCATGGCAGCCTTCCTCCCAACGCTCTTCCGCCCCATCGAGGGCCGCGCCACCCTCTGGGCCATCATCTGGACGGTCTTCGGCTTCTTCTACATCCCATGGCTATGGGGATTCATGACCCGACTCCTCTTCCTCCAAGGCTTCACCCCGGAAGGCCGACTCGCCGGCGTCCCCAGCATCCTCTTCGTGGTCGCCGTCACCAAAATGACGGACGCCGGCGCCTATGCCATCGGCTCGCTCATCGGGAAACACAAAATGATCCCGCACATCAGCCCAGGCAAAACATGGGAAGGCCTCCTCGGTGCCTTCGCCGGTGCCCTCGCCGCCGGATTCGCCGTCCGCGCCATCTACGGCCCAGCCCTCCCCATCACCTCCACCCAGAGCCTCGTCATCGCCTGCCTCATCCTCGCCGCCGTCTGCATCGTGGGCGACCTCGCGGAATCCGTCGTGAAACGATCGCTCGCCATCAAGGACTCCGGAGCCATCCTCCCTGGCATCGGCGGGGCCCTCGACCTCATCGATTCCCTCCTCTGGACCGCTCCCGTCTTCTACTTCCTCCTCAAGTATGTCCTGCCCACCGCGTAAACGCGTCATCCTCCTCGGAGCCACCGGCAGCATAGGATCCAGTACCCTCAAAGTCGCCCGCGACCTCCCGGACCGCATCGAAATCGTCGGCATGGCCGCCGCCCGCAGCAGCGACGAACTCGCCCGCCACGCCGCAGAATTCAATTGCCGCCACCTCTGCCTCACCGACGACGCCGCCGCCCAGCACCTCTCCTCACTCGTCCCCAGCCACACCCGCGTCTTCCCGGGCCATGATGGCCTCACCGACCTCGTCCGCAGCACCGATGCCGACCTCGTCCTCGTCGCCATTGTAGGAACCGCCGGCCTCCGCCCTGCCCTCGCCGCCATCGCACTGGGCCGCGACCTCGCCGTCGCTTCCAAGGAAATCCTCGTGATGGCAGGCCGCATGGTCATGGACGCCGCCCGCCGCAGAGGAGTCCACGTCCTCCCCGTCGACAGCGAACACAATGCCATCTTCCAATGCGTGGAAGGACGGCCCGCCGCAGACATCAAACGCCTCATCCTCACCGCCAGCGGCGGACCCTTCCGCACATGGCCAGCCGAACGCATCGCCGCCGCCACCCGGGAAGAAGCCCTCCGCCACCCCACATGGGACATGGGCCGCAAAATCACCATCGATTCCGCCACCCTC
>CAZSDE010000311.1:0-5031 GCA_964605435.1 uncultured Akkermansia sp. | reverse complement strand
CATCCGCGAAATCCACGGAGCCCGCGAACTCCGCTTCCAGGATTCATGGGGCAGTGGCCGCGCTCCCCTCGATGTCCAGATCAGTGGACAGGACCTCGCCGAAATGCTCGCCGTCTCGGAAAAACTCCAGGATCACGTCAAGACCTACGAAGGCATCAATGACGTCTACGACGACTACGCCACCGGAAAGGAGGAAATCCAGATCGTCAACATCAAGCCGGAAGCGGAAGCCCGCGGCGTCACCCGCGAAATGGTCGCCCGCCAGCTCCGCCAGGCATTCTTCGGCGACGAAGCCCAGCGCATCCAGCGTGGACGCGACGACGTCCGCGTCATGGTCCGCTACCCCAAAGCAGAGCGCACCAGCCTCGATAACCTCGAGAAAATGATGATCCGCGCCCCGGATGGCTCGGAAATCCCGTTCACTTCAGCGGCCGAGTACCGTTTCGGACGCAGCCCCACGAGCATCCGGCGCTTCAACCGCGCGAGGGTCATTCACGTCCTCGCAGACATCGATCAGAAGGCCGCCGACATCCTCGCGGTCCGCGCCGCCCTCGAAACGCACCTGACCGAACTCCGCCGCGAACATCCCTCGCTGGCCATCTCCATCGAAGGCGAAGCCCGCGAGGAACGCGAATCCTTCGAAACCCTCCTCTGGGGACTCGTCTTCGTGCTCTTCTCGCTCTACGCCCTCATGGCAATCCCGTTCGGCAGCTACTGGCTCCCGCTCATCATCCTGCTCGTCATCCCGTTCGGCTGGATCGGCGCAGCCCTCGGCCACCTCCTCAAGGGAATCTCCATCTCGTTCTTCAGCGTCCTCGGCATGCTCACCCTCAGCGGCGTGGTCGTAAACGACAGCCTCGTGCTCGTCGACTACGTCAACAAATGCCGCGACGAAGGCATGTCCGTCGGCGATGCCGCCCGCGCCGCCGGTGCCGCCCGCTTCCGCGCCATCTTCCTCACGAATCTCACGACCTTCGCTGGCCTCATGCCAGTCATCTTCCAGGGCACTCTCAGCGAGAACTTCCTCAACCAGATGTCGATCAGCATCGCCTTCGGTGTCATGTTCTCGTTCACGGTCACTCTCTTCCTCGTCCCCATCAATTACCTCGTGCTGGATGATGTCAGTCGTCTGCTCGGGAAACTCCGCGGCCGCCGCCCGGAACCCGTCACGCCGCCGCCGGGCGACCCCGCGGGCGCAAATCCATAGCACTCCCGGGCGCATTTTGTATGAAGGGACACCTTGCCGGAAACCGTCTCCTCCGGTACCCCATCAATCATTATGCAGAAACTTCTGATACTCTCCGCAGGGCTGCTCGCCGCCGCCCCGGTTTCGGCACAGCGCCTCGAAGTGCTCTTCCTCGGTGACAATGGTCACCATGAGCCAGCCGAGCGCTTCCCCCAGCTCCTCAAGGGCCTCGGCCCTCTCGGCATCAATCTGACCTACACGGCCAATGCCGATGACCTGAATCCGCAGACCCTCGCGCAGTACGATGCGCTCATGGTCTACGCAAACATCGATACGATCTCGCCGGATCAGGAAAAAGCCCTTCTCGACTACGTGCGCGGCGGCCACGGCTTCGTTCCCCTCCACTGCGCCAGCTACTGCTTCCGCAATTCCATGCAGGTGGTCTCCATGATCGGAGCCCAGTTCAAAAGCCACGGCACAGGCACTTTCAATACCTCGGTCACCGACCTCGAACACCCCATCATGAAGGGCTTCCAACCCTTCGAAACATGGGACGAAACCTACGTCCACCACCTCGGCAACCCGGACCGCATCGTCCTCCAGAAACGCGAGGAGGAACCCTACACATGGGTCCGCACCGAAGGCAAAGGCCGCGTCTTCTACACAGCCTACGGCCACGACGGACGCACGTTCGGCAATCCCGGCTTCCACGACCTCGTCTACCGCGGCACCGTCTGGGCCGTCGGCGACGAACGCGCCGGGAAATTCCGCGCATGGCAGCCGAAACCGTTCGTCTACACAGACGCCCTCGTTCCCAATTACGAACGCCGCAATCCAGCCCCGAAACTCCAGGAAGGGCTCAGCGTCGAGGAAAGCCGCAAGCATATTCAGGTCCCCGCTGGCTACACCCTCAGCACCATCGCCACCGAACCTCTCATCTTCAATGTCATCGACATGAAATGGGACGAACTCGGCCGCCTCTGGGTCGTCGAAACGAAAGATTACCCCAATGTCATCAAGACCCAGGAGGAAGGCAGCGACCGCATCTCCATCCTCGAAGACACCGATGGCGACGGCCAGATGGACAAAAGCACGGTCTTCGCAGACAAAATCAATATCCCCACCAGCATGACCTTCGCCGGCGGCGGCGTCGTCGTGGTGGCCGCCCCGGACACGTTCTTCCTGCGCGACACCAACGGCGACGGCAAAGCGGACGAACGCAAGATCCTCTTCTCGGGCTGGGGCAAGGGCGATACCCACGCAGGCCCCAGCAACATCCACTACGGATTCGATGGCTGGGTCTGGGGATGCGTCGGCTACTCGGGCTTCGGCGGCGTCGTCGGCGGCGAAGAACACCGCTTCGGCCAGGGCGTCTTCCGCTTCAAACCGGATGGCTCGAAACTCGAATTCCTCGGCCCCACCTCTAACAATACATGGGGATTCGCCTTCAACGAAAACGGCGATGTCTTCGGCTCGACCGCCAATAACCAGTCGAGCTTCTACATGCCCATCCCGCTCACCGCAGCCAAGGGCGTCGAAGGCTTCGAAATTTATGACCGCCTCCCAGGCATCGATGCCAACAAGCGCATGTGGACCATCATGGATAAACTGCGCCAGGTCGATGTCTTCGGTGGCTACACCGCCGCCGCCGGACACGAAATCTACACGGCCCGCCGCTTCCCGCAGGACGACTGGAACCGCATGGCCCTCATCACGGAACCCACGGGCCACGTGGTCTACCGCGCCCTCCTCAAGCAGGAAGGCACTCACTTCACCGCAGAAAACGGCTGGAACCTCATGGCCGGTGCCGACGAATGGGTCGCCCCGGTGCACGCTTCCACCGGACCGGATGGCGCGGTCTGGGTCTCGGACTGGTACTCGTTCCTCGTGCAGCACAACCCGACGCCCTCCGAAAACAATGGCGGCTTCCGCGCGGAAAACGGCCGCGGCAATGCCTTCGTCTCGGACCTGCGCGACACGGAACGCTGCCGCATCTACAGCATCGCTCCCAAGGACAGCAAACCATCGCAGTCGTTCCGCCTCACAAAGGACAATACAGCCGACCTCCTCAAGGCGCTCCGCTCGGACAACCTGCTCTGGCGCCTGCACGCTCAGCGCCTGCTCATCGAACGCGCCCAGCCGGATGTCGTTCCAGCCCTCCTCGAAATCCTCGCGGACCAGTCAACCGACGCCATCGGCATCAATGGCGGTGCTCTCCACGCGCTCTGGACGCTCCATGGGCTCGGTGCCGTGACGCCCGCCAATCCAGATGTCCACCGCACGGTCCTCGCAGCGCTGAAGCATCCTGCCCAGGGCGTCCGCCGCGCGGCCCTCAAGGTCCTCCCGCGTGACGCATCGACAGTGGCTGCCATCCTCGCCAATGGCACCCTCGCCGACAAGGAACCCCTCGTCCGCCTCACCGCCCTCATCGAACTCTGCTCGCTCCCCGCCAGCGTGCCAGCCGGCGAAGCCCTCTACGCCATGAAGTCGGACAAAGCGAACACCGAGGACCGCTGGATCCCCTACGGCCGCGCCCTCGCCGCCACCCGCCACGCGGAAGGCTACCTCGCCGCCGCCCTCAAGGACGAACCCGCCGCAGACGCTCCCAAGGAAGATGCCAAACCGGTCGAAGCCCCCAAAAACCTCATCAATAACGGAAACTTCGAGTCCGTGGACGGTGCCCTCCCCGTCGGCTGGCAAGTCCGTACCTACTCGGGCCGCGCTTCCCACAAAGTCACCGACGGCGGCCGCAACGGCGGCAAATGCATCCTCATCGAATCGGAAGCAGGCTCGGACACCAGTGTCCACTTCGACCTCGATATCGATCAGAACTGCGATTACCTCCTCACCGGCTGGATCAGGACGGAGGACTTCAAACTCAAGGGCGGTCAGGGTGCCATGCTCGAACTCCACCAGCTCAATGGCAAACAACCCATGTCCCGCAAACTCCGCGGCACCAATGACTGGACCCAGGTGGAACTGAAATTCTCCTCGGGCCGTCAGCGCGAACTCTCCATCAACTGCCTCTACGGCGGCTGGGGACACGCCACCGGCAAGGCATGGTGGGACGACATCAGCCTCGTCAAACTCGGCCCCTCCAAAGGCGGTGCCGTCATGGCTGGCCTCGAAGATGTCAATTCTCTCGTCGCCATGAACCTCGCCGCGTTCACCGCGCCCGACGCCCAGAAACGGGTCGCCGCCCTCGCAGACGCCAAACCCTCGAACCTCTCCCGCGCCATCAAGGCCGCCCTCAGCGGTGCCAAGGCCGCCGGATCCGCCGAGGAATCGGAAGAGGAACTGGCCAAAACCCACCAGATCCTCAAGGTCAAGTCAACCATCGGCACCCTCCAGTACGACATCAAGGAATTCAGCGTCAAAGCAGGCCAGCCTGTCGCCATTATCTACGAAAACCCGGATCAGCTCCAGCATAACCTCATCGTCACCACGCCAGGATCATACGACCGCATCGGCGCGGAAGCTGACAAAATGATGGCTGCCCCGGATGGCCTCGCCCGCAGCTACATCCCGGATGTCCCGGAAGTCCTCGCGAAAAGCAGGCTGCTCGACCCGGCCCAGAAGGCGATCATCAAGTTCACTCCGGAGAAACCGGGCGACTACCCGTACCTCTGCACGTTCCCTGGTCACTGGCGCCTCATGCACGGCGTCATCAAGGCCCGCTGAACCAGTTCCCCACACAGATTCCGGCCGGGACCCGAACCGGTCGGTCAGCATGGCCCCGCGGCTTCCCCTCACCGGGATTCCGCGGGGTTCGTGTTTCCCCAGGCTGCGCTTTGCAGGAATGCGTTGACACGAGGGCGCGTCCCATGGCGTTCTCGCAGGATGCG
>CAZSDE010000310.1:0-5052 GCA_964605435.1 uncultured Akkermansia sp. | reverse complement strand
CGTCGCCATCCTCTGGCTCTCATGGCACCGCCAGCGGTTCCTGCACAAAGATCCAGAATAATGTCCCTTTGCCCGGTGGATCAAGGAGACCCGCCGCCCACATGAGATTTCCCAGAGAAACTCGCGGACAAGCCCCACGCTCCAAGGAAGGTAATACCAAAACACGCTCACAAGGATCCGAAGAATTAGTCGTAAAGCGTTGCAAATGCTGGGCATAAGATGAATTCCAAACCTCACTGGAGCCCGCCGCAGGCCCGACCCAACCGATCTGCGTGCGGTTTTCAAATCCTACTAAAACGGTACGATATAATTCGGAAATCGGGAGTCCTGGGCATCAGTTAATCCTGTAATCACCATAAAAAACCTTGTTCTAATCCCCGGTTTATTATAGTAAAAATAACGAAGAATATGTTGTGGCAACCCACGACTAACCCTAATTTACAGGCACTTATGACCTCCAACATAAAACCAACACTCGCTCTCGCAGCGCTCGCACTCACCGGACTCATCAACACCGCTTCCGCCGGTGCCTGGATCCTCGACTTCGCTACCCCATGGGCAATCACCTCGTACAGCCCAACAGCCGCTTCGTGGACTAAGACGTTCTCCAGCGTTCCGAATCCTGCCGGGGGCACCAGTATCAATACTATCTATGGATACTATGATCCTGCCACGAACACCCTTGATCGCGGTCCGGCTATGATCACAGCGACCATCACGACAACTGGCGTGAGCAATGGAGTTCTTGTGAACAGCAACTCTCCGCTTACCCTGGAAGGAATTCCGAGTTTGAATCCCTATGTCACTTACACGCTCACGCTTTCCAGTCCAGTTGCTGCATTGTCGCTGTACGCATGGGATATCGATTCGGACCCTTCATCACCGGGCCTGACCGACGTCTGGGGTTTCGGTAAAACCACTTCTCCCGTCATTGGGGTTTCGACTGGAGACAAGATTGTATCTGCCGACCCTTTTGTCGCTGGGTTCACAACCTTCAAGACCTCCGCGATTGGCACCAATGCGCTCGACAACAACACGACGCCTTGGATTCCTGAATCGGAGTTGGGTTTCACTGTAGCAACCCAGCATACGTCTTTCTCGACCGGAGAATTTGTGTGGGGCTTTACAGGTAATGGCACGGCAACGGTCACGCGGGGTCACAATCTTCTCGGAGTGATTGCTCCTGAGCCTGGTTCTGCGATGACGGCGTTTCTGACTGGAGCGGCGATGGTTGGACTGGTGAACCGCCGCAAGCGGCAGTCCTGATTGCTGCGGAACGAATTGCGAGACATGCTAGCAGCCTGAGAGGGCTGTGTCCGGGGCCCGGGGTCTTCATGACCCCGGGCCTTCTGCTTGTGGAAATCGGGGGGTGGTGCAACGCAGTGGTTCGATGTCTGCGGGGCGGGCGATCGGTCAAGGTGAGACGAAAGAGGGGTTGGGCTGGAAGGGGTCGGTGACTGTTTTGCTGGCAGTATTTGTCAGGAAGTGGGGGCGGGAGCGGATTTGGGACCCGGAAGGGGTTTTTCTGTAGCACCTTACGTGCAAAATGAACTAACTTTCATTTGCGGTGATTCCTAGCATTGTTAAGTGGGGTGTATGTCTCGTATTAAAGCAACACTCACGGCTGTGGCCCTTGGTCTCAGCGTCTCTGCCTCTCAGGCAACTGTCATCGACCTCTTTTCGCCATGGACTCCTGATAACGTCGGGAATTGGTCGAAGCAGGTGTCCCCTGGCGTCTGGGCCAAAATCGCCACTACCGGTGGTCCTGCTCCGTCACCTGCCTCGGTAGCGAACGGATCCACCGATCCTATGACTCTTACTGGGGTGGCCAACACGAGCCCCTATGTCCTTTTCTCGCTGAGTCTGTACTCGGATGCTACACTCACGACTGCAACCAGCCTCACGAACATTACGATCACTGGTTACGACATTGACTCCCAGCCGTTCGTGAACATGAGCGACGTGTTCGGATTCAAGAACACCAACACTCCTGACAGCGTAAAGCTCGGGGCGGATCTCGAGGCCGGGACGACGAATGGCGACGTCTCTGGTTACACGGTGTACCAGATGAAGTCGAGCCTCTGGGCAGGCGCTAACAGCAACGTTCCGGTCTCCGACATCCTCACTTCTCCGGGCAATGTGAATCAGGCTCCAGTCGCTGCGAGCCTGACCTTCAGCACCTTCTCCACCGGGGACTTCTACTGGGGCTTCACGGGTACGGACAGCGGCGCTCCGATGAACCGCGGGCTGCTCCTTGCGGGAACGACGATTGACGTGCCTGAGCCGGGTTCTGCCACGGCTTCGGCGCTGGCTGGAGCTGGTCTGTTCGGACTGGTGACCCGTCGCCGTCGCCGCGCCTGAGTGTAACTGCCTCTGAGCAGGAACAAATCGACTGATCCGGAACCCAGAGTCATGCTGGGTTCCGGATCTTTTTTTGTCTGGGAAGGGCAGATCGTTCTGGAGGATCGGGGCCGGGTGATTTAGGAGGAAGCGATGCAGGAATATGAGTCATTGGAGCGGCGTTTCCGCGAAGCGGCGACGGTCAGGAGCATTGCGGCGATGCTGGGGTGGGATCAGGAGACCTTTCTTCCAGGGAAGGGAGCGGTCTGGCGGGGGGAGCAGCTGGCGTGGCTGGCGGGGCGGCAGCATCGTTTGGTTACCGGCGAGGAGATTGGGGCGGCGCTGGAGGTTTGTGCTGGGAAATTTCCGGAAGAGGGAAGGGAGGCGGCCAACGTGCGGGGGTGGGCGAGGGATTTCAGGATGGCGTCGCGGATTCCGGTGGAGTATGTGGAGCGGATGGCGCGGCTGACGTCGGAGGCGACGCATGTGTGGGCGGGGGCGCGGAAGGCCGCGGATTTCTCGATGTACCGTCCGATTCTGGAGCAGCTGGTGGGAATGGCCCGGGAGAAGGCCGACCTGCTGGGCTGGGAGGGATGCCGGTATGATGCGCTGCTGGATGAATACGAGCCGGGCAGCACCGCAGCGGCCGTGGAAGAGTTGTTCGCGCGGCTGGCTCCGGAGATCGCGGCGATGGTGGGACCGGCCGTGGCGGCCGCTGCCGAAGACGGCGGATGGGAACCGTCCGGACATTTTCCGGAGGCTGGCCAGCAGGCTTTCAACCGGGAGGTGGCGGAGGCGATCGGTTTTGATTTCGAGGCTGGGCGGATTGATGCGTCGAACCATCCGTTCTGCACCGGGCTGGGACCGGGTGATACCCGTCTGACGACCCGGTATGACGAGTCGAATTTTCTTTCATCGCTGTATGGCGTGCTGCATGAGGCGGGCCATGGGATGTACGAGCAGGGGCTGGACGGGGGGCAGTGGGGCTTGCCGATGGGGGAAGCCTGTTCGCTGGGCATTCATGAGAGTCAGAGCCGGCTATGGGAGAACCATATCGGGGGGAGCGATCAATTCTGGGAGCATTGGCTTCCGCGGGCGGCCCATTATTTTCCGCAGCTGTCGGGTTGCGCGCCGCATGCGGTGGCTGCGGCGGCGCGGCGGGTGAGTCCGGGTTTCATCCGGGTGGATGCGGACGAAGTGACCTACGATCTGCATGTCATTCTGCGGTTTGAGATCGAGCGCGGGCTGGTGGATGGATCGCTGTCAGTGGCGGATCTGCCTGAGGCCTGGAATGCGCGATTCCGGGAACTGACAGGGCTTGCGGTCCCCGATGATGCCCGTGGGTGTCTGCAGGATGTGCACTGGAGCTTCGGGGGCTTCGGGTATTTTCCGACCTATACCATGGGGAATCTGCACGCGTCGCAGCTGATGGCTGCGGCCCGCGGGGCCATGCCTGGTCTGGATGGCGAGATTGCGGCGGGCGACTACCGTGGGTTGCGTGGCTGGCTGCGGGAGCGGGTGCATGCTCATGGGCGGCGCTGGTCACCCGGGGAACTGATGCGGCGGGCGACGGGTCAGGAACCGGGGGTGGCGGCGCATCTGGCGCACCTGCGGAGCCGGTATCTGCGGTGAAGCGTTGGCTCTTGCGTGTGCTGATCGGTGGTGAGAAAGGCTGTCATGGTCACGAAGCTGCTTCATACTCGCTACCGGGTGCAGGATCTCGCGCGCACCGTCTCGTTCTACACGGAAGTGCTGGGGCTGGAAGAGGTGCGGCGGCACAAGAGCCCGCGGGGATCCGAGCTGGTGTTTCTCAAGGCACCGCAGTCTGATGAACTCATCGAAATCTGTCAGTTTGACGCCAGTGGCCCGGTGGTGGTGGGTCCGGATCTGACGCACCTTGCGTTCGAGGTTGAGGATCTGGCGGCCTTTGCGGCTCATGCGGCTGCCCGTGGTTATCCGCTTTCCGATGGACCAACCACGACTTCGACTGGGAGCACCTTTGCGTTCATCGATGCTCCGGAGGGATATGAGATCGAACTGATCGAGCGGCGGTCCTGAACGCGCCTGCCACCTGCTGCTGCCATGGAATTCGACTGGCTCGACGTGACCTTTGACCTCAAGCGGATGACTCCGCGCGAGGTGGAGGAATCATTCGAGGACCCGTTTTCCCTGCGGTTTCTGCCGGAGGGGGGTGGCGATCCGGCGGCGGCGCGGTATTTCAGTCTGGGCAAGACGATTGCGAGCCGGCCGGTGTTTTCTGTCTTCTGGACTGACGGAAAGAAGTACCGGGTGATTTTTGCGCGTGACATGACGCCGGATGAGCTTGCGTTTTATGAGCGGAGGAACCAGGAATTCGTATCAGCATGAACCGCATCATTGACTGGAACCAGATTCCTGCCTTCGAGACCGAGGCCGAAGAGGCATCGTTCTGGTCGGCGCACCAGCTGGATGCGCGGCTCATGAATGCGGCGCTGCACAGGTCTGACGTGCGGGAAAGTGCCACCATCACCCTGCGTTTTGATCCCCGGATGCTGGCCCGCATCAAGCGTCTCGCGCGGAGCCGCTATCTGAATTATCAAAGCATGATCAAGCAGTGGCTGAGCGAGCGGCTGGAACAGGAGATGCAGAATGGCGGGGGGCGTTAGGGGATGGCCGCAGTGGTGGGGTAGTTGGGCGGCCGCGTGGCTGGCGTGGCTTGGCTTGCTGACGTGG
>CAZSDE010000309.1:1679-5054 GCA_964605435.1 uncultured Akkermansia sp. | reverse complement strand
CACTCCCGCCCCCCGACGGACCCCGCCCGCCGTCATGAACTCCGCCCCGGCCATCCTCCGCCATTGGACCCGCACGGCCGCCGGCCTCCTCTGGCCCGCCCGCTGCGCCGCCTGCGATGACCCCCTCGACGACCGCGCCACCCCCGGATTCTGCCGCCCCTGCGCCAGCGCCGCCCGCCCCGTCACCGCGCCCTTCTGCGCCATCTGCGCAGAACCCTTCCAGGGAGAAATCACTTCGTCCTTCAGCTGCCCGAACTGCCTCGGCCGCCGCCAGCAGTTCGACTTCGCCGTGGCCGCATGGCTCAGCCGCGGTCCCGTCCGCACCGCCATCCACCACTTCAAATACGGCCGCCGCCTCGCCCTCCGCGAACCACTGGCCCGACTCCTCGCCACCGGCCTCGCCGACCCCCGCATCGCCGCCCGCAGCGACTGGCTCCTCGTCCCCGTTCCCCTCCACCCACGCCGCTTCCGCGAACGCGAGTTCAATCAGTCGGAAGAACTCGCCCGCTCCCTCGCCCGCCTCTCCGGCCTCCCCTTCGCCCGCGTCCTCCGCCGCACCCGCTACACTTCAACGCAGGCCGCCCTCCGCCGCGAGGACCGACTCGGCAACCTCAAGGGTGCCTTCGCCCTCCGCTGGCGCGCGCCGCGGCTCACGGCCGGCCGTGCCATCCTCCTGATCGACGATGTGCTCACAACCGGATCGACCGCCAATGCCTGCAGCGCCGTACTCCGCAAGGCCGGGGGCGCTGAACTGGTCGCAGTGCTCACGGTCGCCCGGGGCTGACATGGGACGCTACGCACATGCGGCGGAAAGACTGCACTCCGGGCTCCGGCCCGTCACGCTATCCATGAAAGAACCGCCGCCCCCGCGCTCCCATGCCGCTCCGCCTTTTCTCTGTTCTCACGGCCGCCTGCCTCATGACCAGGGCGGCCTCCGCCGATGAAGCGACGCGCCCCACAGCGCCGCCGCTCCCCGCCGCAGAGCCCAAGGCCTCCGCCCCAGTACCTGAATCGCCCGCTCCCAAACCTTCCGATGGCGGGGTGCCCGCAGATGCCGCCGGATTCTCCGGCCGCATCACCGGCGTCGTGGAAACCATCAGCGACCGCAAAACTTCCCTGAAGGCCAAAATCACCCGCGCCGAACCAGCACCCGGAAGCTCCGCATCCCAGCCGCAGTCGCTCGTCGGCCTCGTCATCACCATCGCCGCAGGCGGCAGCCGCCAGCCCGACGGAAAATGGACCCACGACCCTGCGCAGCTCGCATGGATCGCCCAGCTCAAACCCGGCCAGCCTCTCGACCTCAAAGCCACGTTCTCGCCGAAATTCAACCGGCTGAGAATCGCTGAACTGCCTCCACCGCCACAAGGCACCAAGCCATGAGCAGCCCGGCCCCGGATTCTTTCCGGTTTGCATTCAAGGGCCGCCCCAGACATCGGACCGCATGCCATCGGCACCAATTTCCTGGCTGACTGCGGCGGCCGCCCTCGTGGCGGCAGCCTCCATGGGCTATGCATGGCGCGGATGGCAGCAGCAGAAAGCCACCCAAACCGCCTCCGGAACGGCACCCGCCCCGGAAATCCGGCTCGGCGAAACCCCACTGGCCGCCGCTCTCAATGACGAACTGGCCTCGGTCGTCGCACAGGTTCTCCCCGGCGTCGTCAGCATCCATGTCGAACGCCGCGTCGCCGCGACCGAACCACTCCTCAGACCAGGGAAGCCTACGCAGGAAACCTCCACCGAATCCCGCGAACCGGGCGTCGGCTCCGGAGCCATCGTCACCCGCGAAGGACACATCATCACAAACTGGCACGTCATCGAAGGAGGCCTCGATACCCTGACAGTCACGCTCCACGGCGAAGAATCGCCCCGGAAGGCCACCCTCGTGGACAAGGATGACCAGCTCGACTTCGCGGTCCTCCGCGTCGAACCCCGCTCGCCCGGTGAACGCTTTTCCCCCCTCAGCCTCGCCGACTCCGACAAGGTCCGCGCCGGACACATGGTGCTCGCTCTCGGCAGCCCGTTCAACCTCAGCGAAACGGTCACCCACGGCATCATCAGCAAACGGGACCGCCGCGTCAGCGATACCTACACGACCTACCTGCAGACCACCTGCACCATCAATCCCGGCAATTCCGGCGGCCCGCTCGTCAGCCTCCGCGGCGACATCATCGGCATGGTCACCCGCAAACTCATGGGGCCAGACGACGACGCCTCCGCAGAAGGATACGGTCTCGCCATCCCATCGAATGATATCGCCGACGCCCTCGACCGCTTCCTCAACCGCTCCCGCCCCCGCACCTACCTCGGCCTGACCGTCGATGACTGGCCGGAAAACTATTACCAGACGGGCAGTGAACCGGAAGCCGTCATCGTCCGCGGAGTCGCCCGCAGTTCCCCGGCCGAATCCGCCGGACTGCAGAAGGACGATATCATCGAAGCTGTCGATGGCCGCCGCGTCACCAGTACCGGTGAATACCGCCGCGCCCTCCGCAGCTACCCGGTCGGCTCCACCATCACCCTCACCATCCGACGGGGCAGGGAAGCGGTCACTTGCCCTCTCAAGGTGGCCGATTTCGACCGCGCACTCCCCCCCGAGTCTCCGGGCGGCAGCGGTACCGTCCTCGGCCTCGCGCTCCGGCCGCTTCGACGCTACGAACGCAACCTCCTCGGACTCGAGGAATCCATCGGGCTCTGCGTGGAATCGATTGCCGAGGATTCGCCGCTGCGCGGCCTCCTCAAACAAGGTGACGCTCTCCTGCACGTGAGCGACAGCGCCCGTCGCGGAGTCGTGCCCCTGTCGGGAGCGACCGCGTTCCGCGACTTCATGGCACAGCAGGGAGCCTCCGGCGGCTTCCTCATTGTCGGCCGTCCGCGGGAACGTGATGCATGGATTCCGTTTCTTCCGCTTTCCCCGCCTGCCTCGGCGGAGGAAGGGAAAGGCTCCCCGTGACGGCCCGCCGTTTCCGGGCCAATCCATTGTCTTCCGACTGCATGCGACGCTACCTTCTCTTCCTGACACTTCCTCTCTTCCTGCTGGACTTCATCACCAAGGAATGGTGCGTGCGGACGTTCGCCCCACCCACGGAAACCAGTCACGCGGGCTTCCGCGTCATCGAAGGATTCTTCAATCTCGTGCGCGTTCACAATACCGGTATCGCCTTCGGCATGGCCAATGGCACATCCCGGGCCAACTGGATCTTCGGAGGGGTCTCCCTCGCAGCCCTCGGCTTCATCGCGTGGCTCTGGAAAACCAATGCCTTTCCGACCCGACTGAGCCAGGTGGCGGTGTCCCTCCTGCTGTCGGGAATCTTCGGGAACCTGCTCGACCGCATCCTGCGCGGCTATGTGGTCGATTTCCTCGATTTCGAATTCAAT
>CAZSDE010000309.1:0-1669 GCA_964605435.1 uncultured Akkermansia sp. | reverse complement strand
ACCACTGGCCGGCCTTCAACGTGGCTGACAGTGCCATCTGCATCGCCGCCGGACTGCTCTTCCTTTCCGCCTTCCAGAAGGAAACCGCGGCTCCTGCGCAGCGCTGACTTCACCCCCCTCGGGAGCTTCACCCCCCCGCCGGAAGAAACGCGGACGCAAGGCTTTCGGCAAAGCGGACGTCGGTGGCATCAATAAGGGTCACTTCCTCGCCCCGGCGCACAATCCGGATGGCCCGCCCCGGCTCGCTCACCGCAAAGTGATCCGCCGCAACATCGTACTCCGGCTGCCATGGAATGCTGTAGCGCTGCATGAGAATGCGCCGCAGCGCCGCATGAAATTCCCCGGCATCCTTCTCGGTCATCCAGACGGACCGCCAGACGACATGATCGCCCCGGCCCTCTTCCCCGGGATACACGAGATAGCGGTCGCCCTTCCATCCCTCGGACGCCGCCGTGCTGAAATCCACATCCGCCCACGGACGCAGCAGGAAGTAACAGGCCAGTTCCCCCGCCACATTGCTGAAGAACGGTGACTTTCCCGCCACCGGAGCGCGTTCAAGCGCCACCTCGGCAGGACGGAAAGGCGGATTGGCCAGATAAAGGGTGTCCGCATGCAGAATCTCCGCGGTGCTCTGCGGCAGGCGCCCGTACGCGGCATTGACCGCCGCCAGCCCGCCAGAACCATGGAGGGTCTGCACAAAGAGATTCCCCTGGTCCTCGGTCCACTTCCAGGTCTCTCCCATGAACTGCGGGGCATTGTACGACGGCGGCGGAGCCGGAGGAGCCTGCCCCTTGTCGTAGTTCGTGTTCATCTGGTCGGAAATGCTGAAGCGCACCCGCGTGAAATTCGCATCGCCGTAAATCAAGGAGAGCGCCGCCCGCGCCGCATCATCGTTGTCCGTCGCTTCCCATCCCTGGGCCGCCGGAGCAAAATTCTGAGCCAGCAGCACCGGCAGCAGCGCCGCCGCAAACTGCTCGCGGCTGTCCGCCCTCTGCAGCGAGGCATCCTTCTGATAATGAAACCGCCCGGCTTCCGCATCCCAGAAACCATACGGCTTCATCGCCGCCAGACTGGCGGAGGCCTCGCGGAAATCAAACTCGTCAGGCACAAACCCCATGGCCCGCCATGCCCGCACCCGCTGCTGCACAGCCACCTCATCAAGCGACTTCCGGCGCGCTTCGGTCAGCTTCTTCACAATCTCATCCGGAGGCGTCGGAACCCACTCGGGCACCTTCCGGAATTCCAGCTCGCGCAGCTTCGCAAGGCGCGTCGCCACCGTCCCGGGATCCGGCGGCGGCTTGGCCGCCTCAAGGGCCGCCGCCAGCTTCTCCCGCAGTTCCCGGTTCTCTTTTTCCAATTCCCCCACCCGCGATTCAAGCCCGGCAGCCTGACGCTGCAGCAGCGCATGCGCTTCCACCGTAGCTCCAGAAACAGCACTGCCGACCTCCGCACCGGCCGACCCGTTTTCCATGCCCGCACCGCGCCGCTGCCGGCCGGTCTCGTATTGCGACCAGCACCAGATGCCAGTCACCGCCGCCGCGGACGCCAGAGAAATCAGAAGTGAGCCAGGTTGCATGCAGGGAATCGTTCGATCAGTCTCACTCACGTGCGCGGTTTGGCCGGGGCCGGTGGCAGCGGCAGGGGTTCCGCCGGTCCCGCCGGCTTGACC
>CAZSDE010000308.1:847-5056 GCA_964605435.1 uncultured Akkermansia sp. | reverse complement strand
CATGCCCGGCAAGGTTAATCCCGTGATTCCCGAAGTCGTCAGCCAGATCTGCTACCAGATCATCGGCGGGGACATGACCGTTTCCATGGCCGCCGAAGCCAGCGAACTGGAACTCAACATGGCGGAACCCGTGATTGCCTTTAATCTTTTCTTCGGTCTGACCCTGCTGCGCAATGCCGCCGTCGTCCTCGCGACCCGCTGCATCGCCGGCATCGAACCCAACCGGGAACGCTGTCTTGCCTACGTCCAGAACAGCATCGGTCTTGTCACCGCCCTCAATCCCGTGCTCGGCTACGAACGTTCCGCTGCCATTGCCTCGGAAGCCCTGCGCACCGGCGCGAGCGTCTACGACCTCGTCATCGCCAAAGGCTGGCTTTCGCGGGAACAACTCGACGACCTCCTGCGGCCGGAGCACATGACCCATCCACGGCGCGTCGGCGGCTCCTGAAGGAGGGTGCCCGCCCCTCCGTGAAATGGCCTTGCTCAGCCGGGGCATCGCTCCTTCAGTGACGTCAGGTTCGTTCCCTTTTCCCTGGGGAATCCTCCACCGCACCGTCATCATGAAGAACTTCCTGGCCATCATCCGCGAGTTCCCCCGGTCCGTCCGGCGGGCTGATCTGCCTGTGCGGGTGGAGACCGCGCGCTGATCCCATGCTGCCACGCCATGCTCCCGAATTCCATGCGCATCGTTTCTGCATTCCTCGTGGTCGTGACTTCGCTCTGCTCGCTGCTGGCCCCAACTCCCTGCGCCGCCCAGAATGGCCACAGCATCCGGATTCCGGTGACCGATGGATTCGATCTGCCAGTGGGCAAGCCTGACGGGCAAGGCTATTATGTGTTCCGCGGATTCTATCCCAATGCCCACATGGGAGAGGACTGGAACGGCAACGGAGGGGGCAATACCGACCTCGGAGATCCCGTCTACGCCACCGCTGACGGGGTCGTCGTCTACTCGCAGGACTACGGACGTTCGTGGGGGAATCTCGTGATTGTGCGCCATGCTGTGCAGACTCCTGGTGGTCCGCTGCAGGTGGTCGACAGTGTCTACGCTCACCTCGACAAGCGATTCGTGCGGCTCTACCAGCTCGTGAAGCGGGGTCAGCCGGTGGGCACCATCGGGACGGCTCACGGACGGTACGCGGCCCACCTTCATTTCGAAATCCGCAAGAATCTCAGGATCGGGCCGTACCAGCGCTCCTTCGCCCGGGATTACACGAATTATTATGCGCCGCGCCAATACATCGGCACGCGCCGCCAGCTTCCCGGTGGCAAGGTGGTCGAGGTTCCCGTCGACACCTTCAGTGGCCAGGGCCAGGAATCGCCCTCGGTGGCAGGAAATGGCAAGAAGCCGGGAACGGCCCGCCCTGTTCCCGTGCCCGTGCGCGACCCCCGCGAAGTGGCGCGCGCCCAGGAAGCCGCCCGCAAACGGCGCGAAGCCGAACTGGACCGCCTCATTCAGGAACACCGCCGCAAAGTGGAAGCCATGCAGGACGATGACCTCGACACCTTCTGGGATCGCCTCAAGAACAAGCTGGGCAACCGGGACCGCTAGCCGAGACCTCCCGTCGAATCTGACCATTCCCATGGAAACACCGCCGCCACCGCAGCAAGGAAGGATTTCGATTCCGGAATACGCCATGGCCCTGGCCCACGTCGCCAGTCTGCGCTCCGAGGATCCCTACCGGAAGGTCGGTGCCGTGGCCATCGACTTCTCCAACCGCGTCATCGGGACGGCCTACAACGGACTCGCGCCCGGATTCGACGCCCCACCGGGATTCTGGGACGACCGCGAAGCGCGCCGGAAATTCATGCTCCATGCTGAAGCCAACCTGTGCAGCCTGTTCGTGCGTGGCTCGGTGCGGCTCGTCGCGGTCACCACGAAGCCCTGCACGGGCTGCATGCAGATGCTCTGCGCGTACGGAGTGCGCGAAGTCTACTTCCGCGACGAATACGAATTCAGCGAAGCCGATGCGGTCGCCCGGATGTACGGCGTCAAATTGCTGCGCATTGAAAAGTATCCCTGCATCGGTATCTGATTCCCCATGAAACTGAGGCAGTACGAGGGAAGCGGCCGCCCCATGGGCTGCGCCGGAAATCCCATAGGCTGCTTCTTCGCTTTGCTCGCCGCCGCCTTTTTCGTGCCGATGCTCGGCATCGGCGGGGCTGCCGCCGGATTTGGCCTGTCCCTCTTCTCCATCGCGGTGCCGGGTATCTTCCTGCTCTTTTTCGCCACCATGGCGGTCGGGATCTTCCGGGTTTGCTTCGGACAGTCACCGCGCCCGCGCATCGTGGAACCACCACCCTTTCCTCCCGCCACCCCAAGGGCAGTGACCCCAGCCGACCGCATGCGGGACCTTCAGGAAAAACTCCCCGCGGGCCTGCGCGAACGCAGCCGCAGTTTCTTCGCCCGAGTGGAATCGCTCCTGCCCCTGCTGCGGCAGTCGGAAGATGAAGTGACACGATCGGATTCCGCCGAAGGCCTCGCCCGACTGCGCTGGGTGCACCTCAAATTGCTCGTGGCACGCGCCCACCTCGAAGCCGCTGGTTCGCCCGAAGGCGACCGCCGCGTCCAGGCCCAGGCCGCCGAAATCCGGCAGCAACTCGCCCACGGAGAAATGTCGCCAGGAGCCCGGGAATCACGCACCGCCACCCTCGCCATGCTCGAGGAACGACTCCGCAACATGTCGGCCCGCCAGTGCCGGCTCGACGAAATCGCTTCGGATCTCGACCGCATCGAAGCCCAGGTCGACCTCGCCGCGGAACGGGCCGCCCTCCATTCGGGCCAGGCGATCGCCCCGTTCCAGATCGATCTGGCGACGCGCATGGTTGATGATGCCGACTATTTCGGGGCGGTCAGTCCCGACGTCCGGGCGGTGGACGAGCATTTCGGATTCCGCCGCGAGACTGAGTGAAGGAGATGCGTCCAGCGGATCGGGCCGACCATGGAATTCCGGAGCCTTTGCGCTGCCTTGGCGACGAAGTGCCGTTCCGCGTCCTCTCGGATCTTCACCTTGGCAATGACCAGAGTGTCATCCGGAAGGTCTCGGAATTGCGGCCATTGCTGGCGGGCGGGGGTACCGTGATTTTCAATGGCGACACCCTCGAACAACGGGCAGCCTGCTACCGGGAGAAATCAGCCCAGATGCTCGGCGAACTCAGCGACCTCTGCCGCGCGGAAGGCGTGGAACCGGTCATGCTGAACGGCAATCACGATCCGTTGGCATGGGGCAGCGATGCGTTGGACGCAGCCGGTGGACGGATTTTCCTGATGCATGGACACGCTCTCCTCAGGCTCGTGTCGCCATGGAGCAGCAAGGTGCTCGGCTGTCTCGACGACCTCGAAAAGATGCACGCGAACCGCGGACCCATGGATCAACTTCCACTCGAGGACAGGCTGCAGCTGACGCGCGAACTGACGCTGCGCATTCCCGCAGCGGAAACCCGTCAGGGTGGACACGGGCTCGGCGGCATGGCCGTTCACGCCCTCAGGGAAATGTGGCCGCCCCGCCGTCCATGGCACATCCTCCGGACATGGATCACCCTGCCGAAAGTCGCCGCCACCTTCGCGGCCCGCTACCGTCCCGGCTGCGATTTCATGATCTTCGGCCACACGCACCGTTCCGGATGCTGGCAGCGCCACGGCCGCTGGCTCATCAATACCGGTGGCTTCGTCAGCTTCAGCCAACCCCTCACCGTGGCATGGGATGGTTCCCGGTTGGCCGTGACCACCGTCCGCCGCAGGGGAAATGAGTTCATCACCGACGGAACAAGGATTCTACCCGACACCAGCAACTCCCGACAGGTGCGGCTGCCGCCGCGTGCCTGACGTACCGTCTGCAGTCCATCACGACCGTTTTCCCCTATCGCTTCATGATCCGCAAAACGAAAATCATCGCCACGCTTGGTCCCGCTACCCAGTCGCTCGAAGCCATTGCCGCCCTGCTGCGCGCCGGAGCGTCGGTCTTCCGCCTCAACATGAGCCATGCATCGCCGGATTGGTGCCGCGAAGTGACGGCGCGCGTCCGCGAAGCCTCGGCCATCACCGGAAAGGACGCCGCGGTCCTCATGGACCTCAAGGGACCCACCATCCGCACCGGCGACCTGCCCGCAGCGGTCATGCTCAAACGCGGCGATACGGTGGAATTCACCCTGTCGGGCGCAGCGGCCACGCTGCCGATTTCCACGACCGTGAACTACCCGGGCCTCCAC
>CAZSDE010000308.1:0-837 GCA_964605435.1 uncultured Akkermansia sp. | reverse complement strand
GAAGGAAAACTGGGATCGCGCCGCCACATCAACCTGCCGGGAATCCGCGTGCAGCTGCCTCCGCTCACCGACCGCGACCGCAGCGACATCCGCCTCGCCACGGAAATCGGCATCGACTGGGTCGCCATGAGCTTCGTGCGCGATGGTGCCCACCTCCAGCTCCTGCGCCGCGAACTCAAGGAAGCCGGGCTGCCGGCCAGAATCATGGCCAAGATCGAAGACCAGCAGGCCGTCGCCAATCTCGACGCCATCATCGACGCGGCCGACGCCGTCATGGTCGCCCGCGGCGACCTCGGCATCGAAGTCCACATCGAGGAACTCCCGGTCGTCCAGCGCCGCATCGTGGGCCGCTGCATCAAACGCGGCAAACCCGTGGTCGTCGCCACCCACATGCTCGAAAGCATGGTCACGAATCCCGTGCCGACGCGCGCCGAAGTCACGGACGTCGCCAACGCAGTCACCGAAGAAGCCGATGCCATCATGCTGAGCGGTGAAACCAGCACCGGTGCCTATCCCATTGCCTGCGTCGAAATCATGGACCGCATCGCCCGGAGAATGGAAACCGCCGACCGCACCCCGAGCCTCGCCGAACACGCTCCCCTCAGCAATGACAAGCAGCGGCTCGTCCGCTCCGCCGTCGACCTCGCCGACCGCATCGACGGCGCTTCCATCGTCGTCTTCACCCACCGCGGGGTCCTCGCAGGATACGCCGGATGGTTCCGCCCGCAACTCGCCCCGGTCTTCGCCATCTGCCAATCCCAGGAAGTCGCACGACCACTCCACCTCCTCCGCGCCGTCCACCCGCTCGTCATGCCCTTCGATGCTGCCCAGCGCGAA
>CAZSDE010000307.1:289-5062 GCA_964605435.1 uncultured Akkermansia sp. | reverse complement strand
AGCGCCACGCTCGATCAGCCCCTCCTGCTCGAGGGTCTCGAGGTGGTGGTGGACGATGCGGGGGTGCGGGGAGGGTTGCGTGGGGGGGAGGGGTTTGTGGTGATGGGCGACTGCAATGCGGATCCGGTGAAGGGGGACAGTGTGCCCGGGGCAGCGCAGCAGCTTACGGCGCATGGATTGGTGAATGCGCAGCTGGTGCCTTCGGCGCAGCGTTATGGGAACAGCACGACGAATACGGCGGACTTCGCGCAGGATCTGCGGGTGGACTATGTGCTGCCGTCGCGGGCCGGCTGGAACGTGGTTGATGGGGCGGTCTACTGGCCGGTGGGGACGCATCCACAGGCGGCGCTGGTGACGAATGCGAATGCGAGTGATCACCGGCTGGTGTGGCTGGACGTGCGGCCTGTGGTATCGCTGGAGGAAGCCGTGGTAGGGCTTGAGGCCCGCTGGACCGGGTCGGCCGTGAGGCTGACGTGGGATGGGTCGGGTGGCTATCGTTATGCGGTCGAGGAAGCGGCGGTGCTGGCCGAGGGGAACTGGACGCCTGTGGCGGGGGCGGTGGTGAGTGGGTCCGCCGACGCGGGATTTTCCGTCGAGTTGGAGCCTGGTGCTGGTGGTCGGCGGTACTACCGGTTACGGGTTTCGTTTTCGGAAGGTGGTTGAATTGCGGCGCGGCGTGCGGGAGGAGCGGGGGATGATCGACCGAAGGATATTTCTGTCATTGGTGCTGGGGACCCGTTTGTGGGCGGAGGGAAGCCGGGCTGTGGAAGAGAAGTGGGCCGACGAGCTGAAGCGGTTTGCCGAGGCAGACCGGAAGACTCCACCGAAGTCCGGGCAGATTGTTTTTGCGGGGTCGTCTTCGATCCGGCTGTGGGATCTCGGGGTGGTGAACCGTGGGTTTGGGGGGTCGACGATCCCAGAGAACGAAGCGCTCGCGGACCGGCTCATTCTTCCGCTCAAGCCGAAGGCCATTGTCTTTTATGCGGGCGACAACGATCTGGCCGCCAAGGGAGCCGAGGCGGGGAAGACCGTGGAGGATTTCCGGAAATTCCTTGCGACCCTGGAGCGTGGGGGATTGCGCGTTCCGTTTGTCTACATTGCCATCAAGCCGAGCATCAGCCGCTGGAAACTGCGGTCGATGCAGCAGGAAGCCAACCGGGCCATTGCCGCGATCTGTGCGGAGCGGAAGGAAACCATGCGGTTTGTCGATCTTGATCCTGTGATGCTGGGGAGCGGAGGGGAACCCGATCCGGCGCTTTTCGAGAAGGATGGGCTGCATGTGAATGCGGCCGGCTATGCACGCTGGACACCGCTGGTGCGGCAGGCGCTGCGCGAGTTGCTGTCCGGGGACATTCCCTGAGCCGGAGACGATTCCGGAGCTTCCCGGCATCCATCACGGGGCCGCGGCCGCGCTCACCGCCTTCAGTTCGTCGAGGAACTGGGACACTTTGGAGCGCCATGGTTCCGGGATGCGGTCGCGGTCGCTTTCCGTGCCGCAGTGACCGGAGAACTGGAGTTTTCCGGTGTGGTCGTGGATTTCGACCGATTGTTTTCCGTTGAGGGAAGCGATGCGGAGTCTGCCTGAGGCGTCCTCCTTGGTGGCTGACGTACCGTGGGTTTCGAGGGCGAGCGGGCCGGGGAGTGGCCCTTGCGCGTCATCCGGGGAACCACCGAGCATGCGGTGGACGGCTGAGGTGGTGGCCGGGTCTGCGGCGAGCCTGCGGAAGATTTCCTCGAGTCGCTGCAGGTGTTCCGGGGAATCCGGTTGCGCCTGGGGCGGGGCCGGGAGGCTAATGGATGCAAGGGTGACCGACGCCTTCATTTCGGCACCGCGGCGGAGCCATGTCAGTTCGAGGGAATCGCCTTCCTTGCGGTTGGTGACGGCCTTGCGGATGTCGTCGTCTGATTTGAGGTCCTCGCCATTGCAGCGGAAGAGGAGGTCGTTGGCGGCGATGCCTGCGGTGGCGGCGGGGCTGCCGGGGACGACGCGGGCGACGAGAAGGCCAACGCCGTCCGGCAGGGGGGTCTGGGCGCGGACGTCCGAGCGGAGCGGGGCGACGAGGATGCCGAGGGCGACGCGGCTGACCGCCTGCGGGGAAGTGGCGGCGGCGGGTTCCGCGGGCGGTTCCGTGGCGGCCGTGAGTGGAAGGCAGTGGAGGGTGGCGAAGGCGAGGTGAGTTCCGAACCACCGGGACGATGCGGTAGCCATGGTGCGGGTCTTGGCTTAGGCTGGCGGGGAGCGTGTGTCAGCGGTAGGCTGCGGGCAGGAGAACCCGCTGCTGACTCGGAATGGTCATGCGGATGAGCGAATTGTCCTGCGGATTGCGCCATTCGCGGTGTTCTGTCTGTTCGACCTGGTATTCCAGCATGGGGGTGGCCTCGCTGAGGATGAGGAATCCCTGGTCATTGAGGATGCGGAATTCCCGGCGGGCCGGCATGGGGACCCAGTTGATGGCGGGCGCGGTGTTGGCGGCGGTGGTGCTGCGTGCCGGGGGAGGAGAATTCACGGAAGATCTCGGCTGGCTAGCCGGTGGGATGGCGAAGACGACCGCGGCGGCTGCGGCGGCGGGGACGGCCATGCGGCGCCATGGGAAGTGACCGGGGGCCGACTGATTCCGCCGGATTGGGTCGAGGGTTTGTGCGGTTTCCGATTGGGAATCGGAGATGGCGGCGGCGAGGACGTCTTCGAGATGGCGGGGTGGGCTGGCTGGCGTGAGCGAGCGGAGTTCGCGTTCGAGCTGGAGCAGGCCGGTGTCCATGGGGTCTTGAAACTCGTGGTTCATGACAGCTTGGCTGGGGTGAGAGAGCGGCGGAGGCGTTCCAGCGCGTAGCGGTAGCGGCTGGCGGCGGTATTCATCGGGATGTCGAGAGTTTCCGCGATCTGTTCGAAGGTGAGGTCTCCCCAGATCTTGAGAATGATGACTTCCTTGTAGTAATCGGGCAGGGACTGGATGGCTTTTTCGATCTGCTGGGAACGTTCGTCCTGTTCGAGGCTGTCCTGGAACCAGACGATGTGGCCTGGTTCGTCCATTTCCATGGCGCGGGTTTCGCGGTTGGCGCGGCGGATATTCTTGCGGGCCTGGTCGATGGCGGCGCGGCGGATCTGGGTGAAGGCTCCGGCGAGGCAGGGTTCGCTTGATCCGTCATCCGAGAGGTCGGTCATGCCGCTTTTCCAGAGTCGGACCATGGCTTCCTGGAGCACGTCTTCGGCGTCCTGTTCCGTGCGGGTCTGCTGGCGGGCGAACAGGAGGAGTCGTTGCCCGTGCTGGGCGAACCACTGTTTCCAGCGGGACGGTGGCGGAGAGGTGTCGGCAGGCATGGCTGGCGGGTTGGTCGGTTTGGCTTGACGCTACACGAGAGAAGGCGAGTCGTCATGCCGCTTTTGTCTCGCCTTTTGCGGGGGAGATGCGGGATTGCCATGGGCGGGAGGCTCTGGCATGGTGTGGGGAAATGAAGTGCATGAAACTGCTGACTGTTTATTCCGTGGGGTCGCTTTGGGTGGCTCTGGTGTCGTCTGGCTGGGCTCAGGACGCGGCTGCGGCGGGTGGTGGCATTGTGGGGGAGACGCAGCGGCGGAGCTATGCGCTGGGGAATTTTCTGGCGACCCGTGACAAGCAGGAACTGTCGATGTCGGGGAGCACCGAGAAGCCGGATATGGCGCAGGTCATGGAAGGCTTGAAGGCGGTCATGGAAGGACGGCATAGCACGGATTATGCGAAGGGAGCGCAGATGGGCATGCAGCTGAAGAAGCTGGGGATTGAGCTGGATGCGGCCATGGTGGCTGAGGGGCTTGCCGATGTGATGGCCAACCGGCTTCCGAAGATGGCTCCGGTGGATGTGCAGGGAGTGATGCGGGAGGTGCAGGCGGATCTGCAGGCGAAGGCCGGGGCGAAGCGTGCGGAGGAACTGAAGCAGGCGCTGGCGGTGGCCCAGGAATTTCTGGCGAAGAATGCGAAGGCTGAGGGGGTGAAGGTGACCGAGAGCGGGCTGCAGTATGTGCTGCAGAGGGGTGGCGATGGGCGCAGTCCGCAGGAAGGGGACATTGTCACTGTGAACATCCGGGGCACGCTCGCGGACGGCACGGAATTCGAGAAGAGTCAGGAAGGCGTGCCGGCGCGGCGGGCCATGCGGGCGCTTTGTCCGGGGCTGGGAGAAGGCATCCGCATGCTCAAGCCTGGTGGCAAGGCGACCTTCTTCATTCCTCCGGCGCTTGGTTTCGGGGAAGCGGGAAGGCCGCCATTGATCCGGGGGAATGCGGTGGTGCGGTACGATGTGGAACTGCTGGCTTCGGAGGCGGCTCCCGTGCCTGCGGCGGGACCCGGCCGGGATCCGGTGACGGCGGTGACGCCGCCGGTTGCCGTCGAGATTCCCGGTGCTCCGAAATCCGCCGGGCAGCCGCAGCCGGCCAAGCCGAACGAAAAGCCCTGAGGAATGGGAACCAGCGGGCGGGAGCATGCGGACATTTGCCTCGGAACTGGAGCAGCTGGCATCTCAGCATCTGCGGCGGCGTCTGGAGTCATTTCAGGCCGCGGGCGGCGTTGGTCTGCGGGCAGGCGATGGAAGTGAACTGACCGGATTTGCCTCCAACGACTACCTTGGGTTTGCGGGGTCGGATCGGCTGCGGGGATTGCTGCGGGACGCCGTGGAGCGCTGGCCTGTGGGGGCGGGGGCTTCGCGGCTGGTGACGGGAACCCATGGGGCGCACGGGGAACTGGAAGCCGCGCTGGCAGCGGTCAAGGGAACCGAAGCGGCGGTCGCCTTCTCGTCTGGTTA